>NZ_JAXIOM010000044.1:0-34953 GCF_049311025.1 Arthrobacter sp. 3Tela_A | reverse complement strand
CCGCGGAGGTCGCGGAAGGAGCGGGGGTAGATCTGGTAGATCACCGAGGAGCGCCACCACTGCCTCTCACGCTCGGTGGAGGCTTCATGGACCGGAACCAGGCGGAGTTCTCCGGTGCGCGGGGCAGGTACGCCGGGAGCTTTGTCCATGAAAAACAACATCCCTTTCACTCATGCGGTCTGATACGTCCTCTTAAACGAGGATAAGTCCGCTGATGTGCCTGAAATGCGGGGTGATAACCCGCACAGCTGCAGGCAGCTGAAGTACGGATCGGCTGGCGGCGCAAGTACCGTTTCCAGGAGTATCGGTGCTGGTCGGGATAGACTTACGGCTACTGCTGGCAGCGCCCCCGTGGCAGGCCGGCGTCCGTCCCCCACCAGCCATCATTCGGGAGAACCATGTCAGAGAACCGCAACGACGTCCCGGGCGAGCCCGCGAAGGACCCGCAGGCGCAGCCCTGGGAGCAGGCCACCGGGAACGCCGCCGACGCCGATGCCCCGACGCAGCCGCTGTACGGCCGCTACGCCCAGGACTCCGCTCAGGAACCCGGCCAGGCGCCGGATTCAGCTCCGGAGAGCGGCCGGCAGCCGGAACAGCAGTACTCTTCGGCGCCCAGCCAGGGGTCCTGGAGCCAGCCGCAGGGCCAGCCCCAGCAGCCCGGCTACGGCGCGGCGCCAAACTCCGGCTACGGCGCGGCGCCAAACTCCGGCTACGGCGCGGCGCCAAACTCCGGTTACGGCGTTCCGCCGGCACCCTACGGCTACCCGGGCGCCTACCAGCCCCCTGCACAGCAGCCGGGCAAAACGATGGGCATCATTGGCCTGATCCTCTCCTGCCTGTTCTTCATTCCGTTCGCCTCGCTGGTGGGCGTGATCCTGAGCATCGTGGGATTCGTCCAGTCCCGCAAGGCCAAGATGAGCAACGGTCCGGCCCTTGCCGGCATCATCATCGGAGGGGTTGTTTTTGTCCTGACGCTGGTTGCCACGATCGCCATTTTCGTCTTCGCCGTGGACCAGGTGGGCACCCTCATCGAGATCTGCGAGGACCGGGGGCCTGGCACACACTTTGTGGACGGCGAAGTGTACGAATGCAGTCCCTCGGAGTTCGGGCAGTCCCTGTAACGGGACGGCGACGCGAAAAAGGCAGGGCCCGCGGGCCCTGCCTTTTTTGTTCGCAGAAAACTACCCCGGTGACGCGCCGCTTTCGAGGATCCGCATGGTGGTGGTGTCAGGGTTGAGCAGGATCGCTGCCTCGTCCCGGCGGTGGCGCAGCACATTGTCCAGATAGGACTGCACAGCTTCAGCCATGGGGACGTAGCGGTTCTCCTTCTCGGACATGTACCAGCGGTGCTCCAGCACCTCATGCACCACTTCTGCCTGCTCCAGCTTGCTGCCCAGTTCCCTCGGGACGGCCTTCACGATCGGTTCGAAAACCTGGGTGACCCAAAGGTGTGCGCTGAGCTCCTCATCCAGGTCCGGGTGGTTATCCGCCCGGTAGGAGTCCAGGTCATTCAGCAGGCGCCGGGCCTGATTCTCCTGGGCATCCAGCCCGGTGAGGCGCAGCAGGCGGCGCTGGTGGTGTCCGGCGTCAACAACCTTGGGCTGGAGCTGCACCTGTGAGCCGTCCGGCGTGGTCCGGATGGTGAGTTCATCGACATCGAAGCCCAGTTCGTTCAAACGCCGGATGCGGGCGTTCACGCGCCAGCGCTCACCGAGTTCGAACGACTCCTGTTCGGTGAGTTCTGCCCACAGATTGCGGTAGCTGTCCATAATGCGTTCGCTCGTGGCCAGCGGATCGACGTTCTCCTCGATCAGTCCGCCCTCAGCCAGGTCCATCAGCTCACCGGCGATGTTTACCCGGGCGATCTCCAGGTCATATTCGCGCTGGCCGCGGGAGAGCTCCGGGTACAGCTCACCTGTCTCGGCGTCGACCAGATAGGCAGCAAAGGCTCCGGCATCCCGGCGGAACAAAGTGTTGGAGAGGGACACATCACCCCAGTAGAAGCCCGCCAGATGCAGCCGGACAAGCAGCAGGGCCTGCGCGTCGATCAGGCGGGTCAGTGTGACTTCCCGCAGGGTCTGGGAAAACACCGCGCGGTAGGGCAGAGAAAAGCGGAGATGGCGGGTCACCAGCACGGGGTCCAGTTCATTGCCGTCTGCATCCTGACGGCCGGTAATGACAGCCACCGGGGCAACGCTGGGGATGTTCAGCCGCCGCAGCTTGCGCAGCATGTGGTATTCCTGCCGTGCCACGTGCTCGCTGGTTTCCTTGATGGCGATCAGGGAATCGCCCATCCGCGCGAATCGGACAACGTGCCGGGAAATGCCGCGGGGCAGTGCGGCCAGGTTTTCCTTGGGCCAGTCTTCCAGCGGAATGGACCAGGGAAGGTCCAGCAGTGCCGGGTCCATGGAGGCGGCGGTGATGTTCAGGGAACCGAGCGGTTCCTGCGTCGCCTCGCTGTGGCTGCGGGGGAGCTTGCCGGGTTGTTCCCAGTTAGTTGGTTCATCACGCCAGTTGGCGCGTGGAGCTTCAGTCATTGGCATTGATGCCTTCTATCAGCGCTGGGATGGGGGTTAAACCAGAGCGGTGGCCTTCCTCCAGAGTTTAGTTCAGGGGGAAGGGCCACCGCACGCGCACAGTGTTGCTAACGGCTACGCTTCGTCAGCAAGTCGCTTACCGGTGCTGGTGTCAAAGAGGTGCACATGGCCTGACTTCGGCTTTACAAAGAGCGTGTCGCCCTTAGCCGGGGGTTTCCGGGCATCCACACGGGCTGTGATCTCGTGCTCCTGGCCGTCCAGGAAGGTGTGCCCGTATACGAAGGCGTCTGCGCCGAGTTCCTCGACCACATCCACCTCCACCTTCAGCCCGTCGCCCTCGGCGGCAACGTCCATGTCCTCCGGACGGACGCCGAAGGTGACGGTGTTGCCGGCGGCCGCTTCGAGGATGCTGCGGGGAACCGGGTAGACCGTTCCGCCGAAGGTCACGCCGCCCTCAGTGACGGGCAGTTCCAGCAGGTTCATTGCCGGGGAACCCATAAAGCCGGCGACGAAGACGTTCATCGGCTTGTCGTAGAGGTTGCGCGGGGTGTCCACCTGCTGCAGCACGCCGTCCTTCAGCACGGCAACGCGGTCGCCCATGGTCATGGCTTCGACCTGGTCGTGTGTGACGTAGACGGTGGTGACGCCCAGGCGGCGGGTCAGCGACGCAATCTGGGTGCGGGTCTGCACACGCAGCTTGGCGTCCAGGTTGGAGAGGGGCTCATCCATCAGGAAGACCTGCGGGTTCCGGACGATCGCGCGCCCCATGGCGACACGCTGGCGCTGGCCGCCGGAGAGAGCCTTGGGCTTGCGGTCCAGGTAATCCTCAAGGTCCAGGAGCTTGGCGGCCTCGCGGACGCGCTCCAGGCGTTCCTCCTTCGGGACGCCTGCGATCTTCAGTGCAAAGCCCATGTTGTCCGCCACAGACATGTGCGGGTACAGGGCATAGTTCTGGAACACCATGGCAATGTCGCGGTCCTTGGGCGGAACGTCGGTGACGTCACGGTCACCGATCAGGATGCGCCCGGAATTGACGTCCTCCAGGCCTGCAAGCATTCGCAGGGAGGTGGACTTGCCGCAGCCGGAGGGGCCAACGAGCACCAGGAACTCGCCGTCGGCGATTTCGAGGCTGAGGTTGTCGACTGCAGGGCGCTCGGTGCCCGGGTACAGACGTGTAGCTTGGTCAAACGTTACCGTTGCCATGATATTTCCCTTCACGGGCAGGTACGTGCCCGACGATCCGTTGTGAATGGGTGGATGTTTAGTTGTGAAACAGCACTAAAACAGTGACGGACGCCACGGAAGCGGCCGCTGGTGGCAAGTATGCCACGTCCGTCAAGCAGACAGAAGGAAAACGGGTAGCCGGAAGGTTAATTTCCGACGGCGGCCAGGCGCAGCTCGTGCAGGTGCTCGAGAACCGCGGCAAATTCTTCCGGTGATTCGACCCGGAACGGGGCAGCGGTCTCACCCGGACCCACCTTGATTCCCACGTCTTCGGGCTGCAGCACGGCGAAGCCCTTCTCATCCGTGACATCGTCACCGGCGAACAGGACCGCGGTGGCCCCGGTCAGCTCGCGCAGCGCGAGGAGGCCCTCTCCCTTGTTCGCATGGACTACGGACGCTTCCAGGACGCGCTTGCCGTCGGTGACCTGCACGCCGTCCAGCTCTCCCAGCCGTGCGCGTGCGGCTTCCACCGCTGTGGAGGCATCGCCGTCGGACGCACTGCGGGTATGCAGGACGACGCCGGCGGGCTTGTCCTCGACGCGGCAGCCGGCACACGCTGCGGCCACTTCGGCGACGGCCGCGCGGGCACGCGCCAGCAGATTCGCCTGCTCCGGGGTGAGATGCAGAGGCTCGGCGTTGGGACCGGTCCAGGTTTCGGCGCCGTGGCTGCCGACCAGCAGGGTTTCCGGCTCAGGCTCGGCCACGGCACGCAGGCTCTCCAGCGCCCGGCCCGAGATCAGCGCCGTCGCGGTTCCCGGTACGCCGGACAGGGCGCGCAGGGCCGCCGCCGCGGCCGGGAGCGGCCGCGCGTCGTCGGCGTGCTCCACCAGCGGGGCGAGGGTGCCGTCGAAGTCCACGGCGACCAGCAGGTGGTCGGTCGCTGCCAGGGTGGCGAGGGCGGCGCGCAGCTCGATGGGAATCACTGGGGTTCTCCTTCCAGACGCAGGGCGTTCAGGAAATTCTGCGACCAGCGCTCGACGTCGTTCTGCAGTACCTGCCGGCGCATCAGGCGCATGCGGCGCTGGGCTTCACGCGGCTGCATCTGGATGGCGGAGACGATCGCGTCCTTCAGCCGGTCGATGTCATGTGGATTGACCAGCACGGCCTGGCGCAGCTGGTCCGCAGCACCGGCGAATTCGCTGAGCACGAGGGCACCGGTGTTCTCTGTCCGGGCAGCGACGTATTCCTTGGCCACCAGATTCATGCCGTCGCGCAGGGCAGTCACGAGCATGACGTCCGATGCCAGGTACAGGGCAACCATTTCCTCCACAGGGTAGGAGTGGTGCAGGTAGCGGATGGCGGTGTTGGACATCGTGTCGTAGGTGCCGTTGATCCGCCCGACCGTGCCTTCGACCTCTTCACGCAGCAGCCGGTACTGTTCCACGCGCTCGCGGCTGGGGCTGGCAACCTGGATCAGGGCCGCGTCCTCGACGCTGATCCTGCCGTCCTCAAGGAGTTCCCCGTAGGCCTTGAGCCGGTGGCTGATGCCCTTGGTGTAGTCCAGGCGGTCGACGCCGAGCAGGATGACCTTGGGGTTGCCCAGTTCGCGGCGGATCTGCTTGGACCGCTCGATGATGTCCTCGCGCTTGGCCAGCTCGGTGATCTGGTCCACGTCGATGGAGATCGGGAAGGCTTCGGCCCGGGAGATATAGGTGTTGCCCTCATCGTCGGTGATGTGCACCTGCTGCTGCCGCACGGAATGTCCGGCGAACCGGCGGACGCAGCGCAGGAAATTAGCGGTGTCACTGGGCCGCTGGAACCCGATCAGGTCCGCTCCCAGCAGGCCGGCGATGATGTCCCTCCGCCACGGCAGCTGGGCAAAAATCTCCAGCGGGGGGAAGGGAATGTGGTTGAAGAAGCCAATTTTCAGGTCCGGGCGGGCTTTGCGCAGCATCTGGGGAACCAGCTGCAGCTGGTAGTCCTGCACCCACACTGTTGCGCCTTCAGCGGCGACCTCGGCTGCGGCTTCGGCGAAGCGGCGGTTGACGGTGCGGTAGGAATCCCACCAGGTTCGGTGGAACTCCGGCGGTGCAATCACGTCGTGGTACAGCGGCCAGAGTGTGGCGTTGGAGAAGCCTTCGTAATACAGCTCCACCTCGGAGGCGCTCAGCGGCACCGGGCGCAGATGCATGTTGTCGTGGTCAAACGGCTCCAGCGTTTCGTCCGGCGCGCCGTGCCAGCCCACCCAGGCGCCGTCGGCCTTTGCCATCACCGGCGCCAGCGCCGTCACCAGGCCACCGGGGGACCGGCGCCAGCTGTCACCGCCCTCGGATCCGTTGTCCGCTACCCGGTCCACGGGCAGGCGGTTGGAGACCACTATGAAGTCGTAATCGCCGTACCCGTCCGTTGAAATCTCAGTTTTCGATTCAGCGGCAACAGCGTTCACCTTTTGCACTCCTAAGTTGACTTGTTTGTTCGCCACTCTATCCAACAGGGGAACCTTTGTACCCACCCCGGGCGTTGACGATGGGGTGCAGGGATATCGTTGTCCCTGAAGACCGTGTACCTGATGCCGCCGCAGAGGTGGCCGTTTGAGAGACAGAAGGAACTATGAGCGACCGGAATCCCAAGGCCACCAAGGCCGAGCGCCAGGCCGTGGCCCGTGAAAAGGCGCGGGCACTGCGTGAGGCACAGCTGAAGAAGGAGCGCCGCAACAAGCTGCTGACCCGCTGGGGCATCGTCGCTGGAATCGTCGCGGTTATTGTGATTGTTGCTGTGATTGTCATCAACAGTGTCCGCGGTGGGATTCCCGACGCCGGACCGGCTCCGGCCAACGGCAACGTCGACGGCGGCTTCACCCTGACGTCCACGACGTCGCTGGAACCGGCCGATACCGGCGAGGTTGACGTCAACAACCTGCCAGAGGCCACCACCACCAACGAGGCAGGCGAGACGGTGCCCGCCGGTGTGGAGGCTGCTGCGCCCGGCGAGCCCGTGAAGATCGTGGAATACGTGGACATCAACTGCGTGCACTGTGCAGATTTCACCGGCACATACGGTGACCAGATCGGTTCCTGGCTCGATGCCGGCGAGGTTACCTACGAATACCGCACGGTCGCGTTCCTGGACCGCAACTCGCCCACCAACTACTCTTCCCGCGGCGCCAACGCTGCAGCCTGCGTTGCCGACACCAACCCGGAATCCTACTGGGACTTCATGAAGGCGATCTTCGCCCAGCACGCGGCCGGTGAAATCGACAACGCTGCCCTGGTGGACATGGCCAACTCCGTGGGTGCCTCGGACGCCGCGGACTGCATCAAGAACGACGGTTTCCGCACCTACGTGAAGTACACCGACGCCCTGGCCCGCAATGCCGAGGTCAGCGGCACCCCCACCGTGTACATCAACGGTTCCGAAGCGGACCTGAACTCCTTCGTGGAGACGGTGCAGAGCGCCATCGACGCCAACAAGGCTGAGGCTTCCTCCTAGTTCCGGCTTCGCCCAGCCGCGTCCGCCGGAACGAACCATGCCTGGTTTCGTTCCGGCGGGTGTGCTGGGCTAATCTTGTCTAGCGCTGTTGTACTTCCAGTACGACGCCGCGGGGCCGGCAACGGCCCATGCCTCCTTAGCTCAGTTGGCCAGAGCACCTGTCTTGTAAACAGGGGGTCGCCGGTTCGAATCCGGCAGGGGGCTCCACGAAACCCCTTCTGATCAGGTGAAACGCCCGATCAGGAGGGGTTTTCTTATGGGACGAAAAGGGCCCACTACACGCTTACGACACGCTTTCGCACCGGATCCGGGCCACGATCAGCTACCGGCGGGGACCTGCTTGTTGTGGTGCTGACTACCCGAAGGTCGTCTGCACGGTGGAGAACTCCGAGAGCCCAAGCCAGTTCAGGACAAACGGCATGAGACCGATGACGGTCAGGACACCGGCGAGAATCCACAGGACCAGTTTCCGGTTCTTCGACTCGCGAAGCCGGGTCGTCATCGCAACACCTGCGACCACCAGCGGCAGTCCCAGGAAGACGGCGGCCGCCAGGACCTCCAGGGCGATGAAGCCCGCTTACATCCAGTCGGTCCGGCTGTAGAGTCTCTCGTCTCTGGTCTGTTCCACTGGCTTACTCATCGGGCCATCATTCCATCTATCCGCCGTCCTGCCACGTGCTGATGTTGCCGAGGCTGTCGGTCGAGTGGTTGCCGAGTCGGCTACGGTGGTGCCCACATGACCTACTCCAGCTAGACGGAAGGGGGATGATATGGGCCTCATCACCGCATGGCATGTCCTGGTCGTGCTGGTTGTCCTGGTCGTAGCCGCGCTGATTGCCTGCGTCATCTATATCGCTCGCAAGGGAGTCCCTAAGCGGTTCGTCCGCAGGGCGGCCCGCCGCGACGACGAATGACAAGGCCCCGGAGTATTCTCCGGGGCCTTGTTCATGCCGGAAGCAAGGTGGTCAGACGGTGACCGTCCGGTCCGTTCCCCGAGAGCCGGGCAGAGCGGCCGGGGCATCGCTCGGGAGGTTCGCGTCGCGCACCTCCCGGTCACCTCTGCCGTGCTGGCAGTGGTACTGAGGTGGGTCGCTGACGGCATGGCCGAACACCCGTACAAGGTGGTCGGAGACCTTGAAATCATGCTGCACGGCGCCGTGCGCGAGTCCGTCCGCCGGCTCGACGCACGTGCCGCGCCGCAGGGAACGAAGCGGCCGCGGTGAGCGGGTAAAGCGCCCTCCCGGATACCGCAGCAGGCATTAGGATGGCCGGCAAGGTCCACAGCACGCCCGGCCGGCTCCGGGAAGCCGCACTGCAGAAATGAGTCTTCCCATGAACCAAAGCTCTTCCCCGGGGTCTCGCCTATGAATGACCTGGTCCAGGGATCATTCGGGTTGTTCTTGCTGGCAGCGGGACTGGCCTGCATCGGCGTCGGGCTGGCAGTTGAGGGGGAGCCGTCCGGCGTGCTGATGACGTCCCTGACGCTGGGCGGTTACGCGCTGGTGACGGGACTGATCATCACCGCGGGGACGGCCGCTAACCGGGCTGCATTGAAGGTCTGACACCGAAACCGGACAGTCGCCCCGTTTTGATATCCATTTGTGTCCTAATGCATCGCAGCTAAATGCCAATGTTCGCTATTCTCAATGTGGAACAACGCACAGACTCAAGCGCCGGGCCGAAGCCGGTGATTTCCATGGGGGTGGAATCACCGGCTCCGGGCCGGCACCTGTTTTTAAGCGTGCGTGGAGCTGTCCCGGTAGTCCGTGTACATGTAAGGGTTATCCAGGATGCGGGTTTCCGGAATGTCCGGGTTCATATCCTGCTGCCACGCCTCCGGACCCAGCTCGGACTGCAGATGTTCAACGGTTGTCTCGACCCGGCGGCGCAGGGCGTCGAGGTCCACCCCGATCAGCCGGTGGTCAAACTTGACCGTCCTGCCGTTCACCAGAACGGTGTGAACGTCCCCGCGGCCCGCCTGCAGCGCTACCTGGCCGTAGGGATTAAGGACCGGGAAAGCCGACGGCGAATGGTCGTTGCGCAGCAGGACAACGTCAGCCTTTTTCCCTGGTTCCAGTGACCCGACGGCGTGGTCCAGCGACAGCGCTGCCGCCCCGCCGCGGGTGGCCCAGTCCACCACATGTTCGGCCCGGAGCGAGGAGTGGGTGACCGTATCGCCCTGCTCATGGGCGCGCATGTGCTCGTATGACCGGTCGGCACCGAGGGTGGTGCGCATGGCGGTGAACAGGTCCGAGCTGAACCAGACACTGGTGTCGATGGACAGGGACATGGGGATGTTGTGCCGGCGCAGGACCCACGACGGCGGGTAGCCCTGCCCGCAGCTCTGCTCGCTTTCGGTGGACAGGGAAACAGAACCTCCGGTGGCGGCGATCCGCTGGTATGAATCCTCGCTCAGCGTGGCTGCGTGGACATAAACGGTCCCGGGGACCATAAAGCCGTGTTCGTGCATCAGCCGCACGCCGTCGTCGTTCGTGGCGCCCCAGACACCGGCATGGGTGGTGACCGGCAGGTCCAGTTCGCGGGCCACCTCGAAGGCGGCCTTTTCCGGGAACGCGGGGTCACCGGTGACGTCGAAGGCGAGCTGGAACTTCATCATGTCCGTACGCGGGTTCCGGCGCTTGACGAAGTCCGTGAACTCCGGTTGGGCGGTCCATTCCCAGGGCCCGGCAAAGATGTTTCCGGGCGCGAAGACGAACCGTCCGCCGGTTTCTTCCAGTGCGGAAAGCGCCGCTTCGGCATGGTCCAGGGTGCTCAGGCCGTGGGACCAGTCAACGGATGTGGTGACTCCGGCATCCAGTGCGTCCCAGGCTGAGAGGGCGTTGCCGGTGGCGATGTCTTCGGGGCGGAATGCCTTGCCGTGCTCCAGGTAGTACCAGACGAAGTACTGCGTGAGCGTCCAGTCCGCGCCGTAGCCGCGCATTGCCGTCTGCCACATGTGGCGGTGGGTATCCACCATGCCGGGCATGACGATGCCGCCGGCGGCATCGATTTCGAAGGTGCCCTCGGGGACTTCGAGCGCCGGGCCGACGGCGGCAATGTCCTCACCGATCACCAGCACGTCAGCGTGCTTCAGGACGCGGCGGGTGGCATCCATGGTCAGGACCGTGCCGCCACGGAAGACGACGGGCTGGTTCTCCTGAGGGGTTGGGGAAGTGCTGTTCATGCTGGGCTCCTGGAAGGGGTTGGGGAAGGGCAGGGATGCGGGTGAGGTGTGGGTTATCAGGCGGTAGGACTTTTAGCTGTTCTGCGGCGGACAAGGGTGAGGAACACCAGGGCAGCGGCCGCCGCCAGCAGGACGGCAGCCGTTCCGGCCGTGGTTCCGCCGAGCAGAGGGGCCAGGCCGGGGAAGCGTTCTGCCAGCAGAGCATCGGCAGAGAACGCCCCTGCTCCGGTGAAGGCAAGGCCGGTGGCTGTTACGGCGAGGACATACGGGTACTCGCCGCCGCCACGGGCATTCCAGAAGGACCCTGCCTTCAGCTGGGACACCGCTCCTGCCACTGTCATGGTTCCGGCAGCCGCAGCGGCTCCGAGCGGAAGGAACAGTCCCAGCAGCAGGGACAGTCCGGCCAGGGCCTCGGTGGCGGAGGCCATGCGGACCATAACCCGGCCCGGGCGCAGGCCCAGCGACTCGAAGACACCGGACATCACCCCCAGTCCCTGTCCCTGGAACCAACCGAGGGACTTCTGCGCAGCGTGGGCCAGCAGGACGGCGCCGATCAGCAGGCGCAGCAGCAGCAGTCCTTCATCCATGGCGTCCCCCGGTTCCGGTCACGGTGAATCCGGACTGGGTCACAGGGCCGTGGACGGGTAGGGGTGCCCGGTCCAGTGTTCGAGCCGCCTGGCCCAGTCCCGCTGGTAGGACAGCGGGCCCTTGTCGCGGGTCCAGTCCTCCTCGAACAGGCCGATGAACAGGGTCAGGTACAGGAAGAAATGACAGCCGTTCTCGAACAGCCATACATAGTCATAGGTCTCCAGCGCCTTCCGTTCCGCAGCGGTGAAGGAGAGCCAGGTGGTCCGTTCCGCCGGGTTCAGCCACTGGCCCACTTCCTCCTCCCACTGCATAACGGCAGCCGCGGGATCGGCCTTGTAGCGGGCCACCCAGTCCGGATCCCGGTCAACGGTGAAGAGGAACTTGTTCACGTAGTACCTGCTCACGCCGTGGCTCCTTCGCGGTCTGCATATACCGGCCCGAGGACTGCGCCGGAGGCCGCCGCGGCTCGGACCGCCGCCTGCAGCAGGTGGTCTTTCTGGGTGGGGTACCACGTCATGAACATCTCTCGGGTGTGGTAGAGATCCAGCTGGTCGACGTAGTCTGCTTCCTCCCCGGCGGCAATGCCCAGCATCAGGATCAGGTCCATAAAGCCGTGGGTGGCGTTCCCAGCCGCGGCCATGGATTCATGGGTGACGTTGGCCAGGATCGCTTCGATGTTTCCGGTGGACAGCCATTCGATCGCTTTGGCGTCAAAGGCGGGATCCGGTCCGTGCTCGCCGAACATGCGCGGCCCGCCCAGTTCCAGGGAGAGGTGGCCGGTGCCGATCGCGGCAACCTTCCGGTCCGACGGGAAGGCCTCGATGACCCGGCGGATGGCCCGGCCCAGATCCCAGAACCGCTTGGGGGAGGGCAGCGGCGGGGCAAAGATGTTCGTGTAGATCGGAACGATCGGCAGGTCCGCCTCCGGGCGGACGGTGATGATCGGGCAGATGATCGAGTGGTCGATTTTCAGTTCGTGGCTGAAGGAAAAATCGAACCCGGCGTCCATCAGCCCCTGGTGCATAAAACCGGACAGCTCCGTGTCGCCGTCGAGCAGATAGCGGGGCAGGCCGAACTCGCGCTCCTCGTTGTAGAACGTCGCGTCGTACTTTTCCTGCTTGCCGATCAGGAAGGTGGGGTAGTTGTCCAGGAAGAACTGGTGGAAGTGGTCGGCACCGACCATTACCAGAACGTCCGGCTGCGCGGCGGTCAGGGTCTGCCGGTAGGCCTCGACTTTCCGCTGCCATTCATCGGCCTGGGGCATGCGGGACTCTGAGCGGTCGGTCGTGGCTTTCAGGTAGAACGGATGGTGCGTGCTGGCCAGCACTGCGGTGAGCTCGGCCATGGGGTCCCCTTTCCGGGAGAGGTGTCAGATGGTGTCGGGATCGACGTAGCCCGCATTGCGGTCCACGGTCATGTAAATGTCATTGGCAATGGGATTCCGGCGTTCTTCAGCCAGCTGGCCCAGCAGTCCGGCGGCACGGGCCAGCAGTGCGAAACCGCGCAGCAGTTCCTGGGGCAGCCCGAGATCCGCCAGTGCAGCGCCGCAGACACCGGCCCCGTTCAGCGGCAGCTGCCGGCCCAGGGCTTCGCCGCTCATCCGGCCCAAAGCCTCGAACAGGCGCAGGTGCGGACCTCGCAGGCCTTCTTCTTCGGCGATGCCGATAAGCACCGGGGTGCGCGGGTCGCCGTCTTTGTGGTTCGGATGGCCAAGGCCCGGGACCAGCTTGTCCTGCGCCCGGCGGGAGCGGATGGCCTCCAGCGCCAGGGCATCCCAGCCAGCGTCGTCGTCGGGCAGTTCATCCTGCCCGGCCAGGACCTCGGCGAGGAACAGAGCGCAGTCCTCGGTCACGCCCAGGAACCGGGATCCGCCGCCCAGCAGGCCTGAAGCCAGCGCGCCCTGCAGGGAATCCGGGGCGCTGAGGTAGGTGAGCCGGGCAGCAATCGCTGTGGGGGTGAATCCGTGGTCGGCCAGGGCCACCAGCACGGCTTCGAAGACCCGCAGCTCAGAAGCGGAGGGGCGGCGCATGGCCACCAGCCAGAAGGCGAGTTCCCCGAAGCTGACCTTGCCCATTAGGTCTTCGGCCAGGTCCCGGCCCAGCAGCCGGATCTCGGTGCGGCTGGAAGTGCCCAGAGAGGTGGGGAAGAACAGGTCCTGGCCGGTCGGCGCGGTCATCGGTTTTCCTTCGGTTCGGTAGGGGACAGCTCATCGCTGAGCCAGGCCCGGATCTGCTCGGTATGTTCACCGAGTGAGGGCGGAGCAAGGTCATAGCGCGGCGGGGTGGCTGAGTAGGTGATGGGGTTGCGCACCACCGGCACCGCGTCCTGCCCGGACCCGGCGAAGACAACAGGATCAAGGCCCAGTTCCCGGGCGTATTCAACGCCCTGTCCAATGGTGTTGATGGGGCCGCAGGGAACCCCTGCGGCGTTGAGCCGTTCAAACCAGTGTGCAGCCGGGTGAGTGGTGAGCTGATTGGTCAGCAGGGGGCGCAGTTCCTCGCGGCGTTCGGTGCGGTCGGCATTGTCTTTGAACCGGGGGTCAGCTGCGATTTCCGGAATGCCCAGGACTTGGCAGAGCTTGCTGAACTGGGTGTTGTTGCCAGCGGCGACCACCAGGTCATCGTCCGCTGTGGGCAGTGGCTCATATGGAAAGAGGCTGGGGTGCGCGTTGCCCATCCGGAACGGTACTGTGCCGCCGGAAACGTAGGCGGCAGTCTGGTTCACCAGCCCGGAGAGCGCGGTTGACATCAGATTGGTTTCCAGCAGCTGGCCGGCTCCGGTCGCGTCCCGGTGCCTCAGGGCCGCCAGGATGCCGACTGCGGAATGCAGGCCGGCCATCACATCGAACACACTGATGCCGGCCCGGTACGGAGCCCCATCCGGGTCGCCGGTCAGGCTCATGAGCCCGGACATGGCCTGGACAATCAGGTCGTAGCCGGGCAGTGAGGCGCCGCCCCGGGTTCCAAAGCCACTGATGGAGCAGTAGATGAGCGCCGGATTGGCCTGTCGGACGGACTCATAGTCGAGTCCGAAGCGGGTCAGGCCCCCCGGCTTGAAGTTCTCGATGAGGACGTCCGCCCGGCGGGCCAGCGCCCGGGCCGTGGCCAGATCGGCGTCGTCCTTGAAGTCCAGGACCACGGAACTCTTGTTCCGGTTGATCGAGGTGTAGTAGGTGGACACCCCGTCGGGCCGGACCGGAGGCACCCAGGACCGGGTGTCGTCACCGGCCGGGCTCTCCACCTTGATTACCTCAGCGCCGAGGTCTGCAAGCAGCATGGTGGCGTACGGTCCTGCCAGCACCCGGGAGAAATCCGCTACCACCACCCCGTCCAGGGGCAGGGGCGAAACGGCTGGAGGTGATTCAGGCACGGTACTTCCTTTCGGGCCAACCGGCGGCTATCCTCGTGCTGTCCGCTAGGCGGACACCTGTCCGCCGGTGCGGGGGTGGCACAAGGATTCACGTATGCCGACACTGTGTCAAGAGTCACAGTGAAGCGAAGCTGGGGAGAGAGCGAATGGCGGGAGACCGCGGGCCGGATTTCATCGAGGCCCTGGCCAGGGGACTGGAGGTGATCAGGCACTTTGGGCCTGACGGCGCCGAAATGTCTCTCAGCGAAGTGGCTGCCGCCAGTTCGCTGGCAAGGCCGACGGCGCGCCGGATACTCCTCACCCTGGCCGAGCTCGGTTACGTCAACGCCTACGACGGCCGCTACAGCCTCACCCCGAGGGTCCTGGAACTGGGGATGGCCTACGTGGGCTCGCTCGGGCTGTGGGACATGGCACGCCCGCATCTGCAGCGCCTGGTCTCAAGAACCGGGGAATCCTCCTCGATGGCACAGCTGGACGGCTCGGACATTGTCTACGTAGCAAGGGTGGCCGTGCCGAAACTCATTGCGCTGCGCGTGGAAATCGGCACCCGTTTCCCGTCCCTGCGCACCTCCCAGGGCAAAGTCCTGCTGGCCGGGCTGCCGTTCGAGGCGGCACAGCGGGCGCTGGAAGAACACACCCGTTCCGGTCTGCCGCCGGCGCCCGTTCCCCCGGAAGGAGAGCTGCGGGACATGCTCGACGCCGTCCGCGCTCAGGGCTGGGCGCTCGCCGATGAGGAACTTGCCCCCGGAGTCCGATCCATCGCCGTCCCCGTGCCGGACGGAGCGGGCAAGGTCCCGGCCACCATGAACGTCACAGTGCATGCAGCCGAAACCAGCGTGGAGAAACTCCAGGGCGAGTACCTTCCGCTGCTGCAGGAGGCGGCTGCGGACACCAGTGCTGACTGGGCCCGCTGGCAGGCCCGCCCGCGCTCGGCGTAGCGGTCCCGCAGGTGCCGCGCAGGCAGCTGTACCCTTGCCCGATGGGGAAGAAAAACTATGGGGAAGTGCTGCCGGATCCCGTGGAACTTATGCAAGAGATCCGCGCCATAGAAGCTCAGGGCATACCGCAGCCAAAGCTGTACATCATGACCGTGCTGCAGGCAGCCAAGGTGTACGCCGGCTACGGGGAGACAGGCGAGGGGCGGGCACTGTGTGAACGGGCCTGGGAATTCGCCGAATCCGTTCCTGCGCTCAATCATGACCGCGAGGTGGCAGTCCACATTTACGACGCCGGATGGGACCACCGCCGGCCCCGGGACCCGATGTACCTGACCGGAGCGTTCTTCCTTGCGGTCGAGGAGTACGGCCCGGGCAGTGCATGGGTGCCTTACCTGATGCGTGAACTGTACTGGTACCTCCAGGAGAACCCGGACCTAGATGAATTCGCCTCGCTGCGGAAACGGGAAGAGGACCGGGAACTGGCCGACGCCCTGCACCAGATGGCCGTCGCGGCCCTGGGCGGGTTCCCGCGCGGGACGAACCATGCCGAACGCTGCCTGCGCAGCGACGTCGTCGGATACGCAGCCCAGTTTCTCTTTGCTGCCGGTGACGACCTGTGCCGCCACGCGCTGGAAGAATGGCTCTCCGGCCCGGTCAGCGGCTATGAATCGGGCACCGCGCTGGTCAGTTTTATGCTCCGGCTGCAGGCCTGGGGTCCGGCGCGGTCAGCTGCTGAACGCACCCTCCAGGCGGTGGAGTCCGATCCCGCTGCTACCAGCGCGGAGAAGGCCAGCGTCCTCCTGGACGTTGTCTTCGGCATCACCATGGCACCTGATGCGCCCGGCCTGGCACGGCTGCCCGAACTCGAGCAGCGGATCGGGGACCTGGCACACGGGTCGTTCAGTGAGACTGAAGCGCACGTGCTGCAGGAGAAGCTCTACCGCTACGTCATCCAGCGCTTGGATGAGGGCAAGGAAGCGCAGGAGGATCAGCAGGCCATGTTCGGGCGGCTCCTCTTCAATCCGTTTGCAGCCGTTGCTAACACCTGGAACTAGGGCAGCAACACGCCTGAAGGCCGTGCCCCGGCGGCGTTGCGGGCGGCCAGGATGTGGGTGCGCATGACGGCCTCGGCCCATTCGCCGTCACGGGCCCGAGCCGCGGCCACCAGCTCAGCATGGTGGAGCATGCTGCGGCGCAGCGCTTCGGGACTGTACTTGCCGAAGGTGTGGGCAACCACTGCCGGGCGCATCAGGGTCTGCAGGGCCACGGCAAAGTGCCGGTTGCCGCAGCGATCCACGAACACTCCGTGGAACTCGTTGTTCAGCGCGCCCAGCGTCCGCAGGTCGCCTTCTGCTGCGGCCGCCTCCATCGCCGTGTTCAGCTCCGCCAGCCGCTCGACGTCGTCATCTGAGAGCCGGGGAACGGCCAGCAGGGCAGCATGCGGTTCAAAACCGGCCCGCACGTCGTACAGCCCGGCCACGTCCTCGGGAGTGAAGGAGACAACCTGCGCGCCCTTGTTCCGGCTGATCTCCACGATGCCCTCGGCGGCCAGCCGGTTCAGTGCCTCGCGGACCGGCGTCCGCGAAACGCCCAGCCGTTCAGCCAGTGCGGCCTCGCGCAGCCAGGATCCGGGGGCGACGTCGCCGGAGGCTATCAGTGCGCGGAGCCGCGCGTACGGGCTCTCATCGGCGTCCGCGGGAGTGGGGGAATGTTCCATGCGAACTACGTTATCCCTTGCCGGAGGCGGGTTCTTCCGCCGGCCAGCGGGCTTGGGCGAGCTGTGCCCGGGTGCCGCCGCGGGAAACGAACGACGCCGACGCCCGGCCGGTCAGCTCAACGATCCGATCGGCTGCCAGCAGGTAGCTGTCAAGGTCCACCCCCGTGTGGATGCCCAGGCCGTCGCACAGATGAACCAGATCCTCGAACGGGGCGTTGCCCAGCACCGACGGATCGCCAGGGAACCACAGATCCCCGCCCAGCCCGGCGAAAGAGCCCTCAATCCAGTCCGTGCCGGCCTGCAGGGCAGCCAGCGCGTTCGCGGGGGCAAAGCCGTTGCGGTTATGCAGATGGACGCCGACTTCCAGGCCGGGGTACAGCTCGCGGACTTCCCGGATTCCGTCATAGATCTCTCCGGGCTCTTCCTGCCCGGAGGTGCCGGCCAGATAGACGCCGGCTGATCCGGCGGACACCGCAGCGTCCACCACCCGCAGACGCTCTTCGCGCGTCACCGGCCCCCGTCCCGGAGCGAAGAACGAGCAGGCGACGGCGGTCACCAGGCGGAGGCCCGAGGCCCTTGCCAGTTCCCCGATGCGCGCCAGTCCCTCGAGGGCTTCATTCACGGACAGGCGCTGGTTGCGCCGGCTAACCTCCTCGTCAGCCGAAACCACCACCACCAGTTCATCCAGCCCGCAGTCCACTGCCCGTTCGGCGCCCCGGTAATTCGGGGCGAGTCCGCGGTAGCGTACGCCTGGAACCCGGGGAACAGCCGCCATGACCTCAGCGGCGTCGGCGAGCTGGGGCAGGACTTTCGGATGGGCGAAGGACACCGCCTCGATCTCCCGAACCCCGGCGTCAATGAGCAGCTGCACCAGCTCCACCTTGGCGGCCGTGCCCAGCGGCTCGGGAACGGACTGCAGCCCGTCACGGAGCCCGACTTCCACCAGCCGGACCGAAGCGGGGAGGCCCGGCAGGCTCATGCCACACCCCTGGCGCGGAGATCCTGCAGCCTGCTCCCGCTGACACCGATGCCGGCAAGCACTTCCTCCGTGTGGGCTCCCAGTTCCGGGCCGGGCCAGCGGACAGTGCCGCGGGTGCGGCTCAGCCTCGGGAAGACGTCCTGCATGGCGACCGGACCGAGCGCCGGATGTTCCACCTGGGTGATGGATCCCCGGGCGGCGAACTGCGGATCCGAGAACATGTCCACCGGCCGGAAGATCCGCCCGGAGGGAACGCCGTGTTCCTCCAGCAGCGCCTCCAGCTCCGCCGCCTCAAGGCCGGAGGTGAAACCGGCAATCAGGTCATCGAGTTCGCTCTGGCGTTCTCCGCGCGCGCCGTGGGTCGCATAGCGCGGATCGGCTGCCAGATCCGGGGTGCCCATGGCCTTGGCGAGGCGGGAAAAGACGGTGTCCTGGTTCGCGGCGATCAGCAGCCACTGGCCGTCCCGGGTCGGGTAGACGTTGCTGGGAGCCACGTTGGGCAGTACCGCTCCGGTGCGCTCGCGCTGATAGCCGGTGACCTGCCATTCCGGCACCAGGGATTCCATGACCCCCAGCACTGCCTCGTAGATGGCGGAATCGACAATCTGCCCCTGGCCGGAGGAGTTTCTCTCCTGCAGGGCAGCCAGCGCACCGATGGTGGCGAACATGGCAGCCAGGGTGTCGCCTATGGAGATGCCCACCCGCGACGGCGGCGTCGAGGGGTCGCCCACCACATAGCGCAGCCCGCCCATGGCCTCGCCGATTGCTCCGTAGCCGGCGCGCTGGGAATAGGGCCCGTCCTGGCCAAAGCCGGAGACACGGACCATCACCAGCCCCGGGTTCTCCCGGCGCAGCTCCTCGAAGCCCAGCCCCCAGCGTTCCATGGTCCCGGGACGGAAGTTCTCAATCACGACGTCGGCCCCGGCAATCAGCTGCCTGGCCAGCTCCTGCCCCTCCTGGTCCCGGAGGTTCAGCGTCACCGAACGTTTGTTGCGTCCAACTACGGAGAACCACAGCGAAACACCCTGCGGCAGCTGCCGGCCCCACTGCCGCATCGGATCCCCGCGTGCCGGATCCTCGATTTTGACGACGTCGGCGCCCAAGTCGCCGAGGAGCTGTCCGCAGAACGGGCCGGCCAGCAATTGCCCCATCTCAACAACCCGGATGCCCGCCAGCGGGCCGCCGGGTTTCGTCTCTGCTGCCATGGGTACTCCTCCTGAGCTGGGCGAAAAACGGTCAATCTGCATACAACTTGGCAGTCACCCCCGAGGAATGTCAAGGAGTATCCAACGCGGTGTCGAACGCTTGTATGCAATCTCTTGACAGTCCCAAATCGCAGATCTAGCCTGATGCCACGAATGTGACGCAGGCAACATCGGAAGCATTCCCGGCTCGGATTCCCTTCCGCCGCGTCCTCCCCTGCAGAGATGCGGCACCACCCCCAAGGAGACCTGATGGCGTTTCGGCTAGGCGTGGATGTTGGCGGCACATTCACGGACATTTTGCTGGTGAATGAAGACACCGGCCAGACACACCGGTACAAGACATCCTCCACCCCGCAGGACCAGTCGGTTGGGGTGCTGTACGGGATCCAGCAGGTCTGTGCGGCGGCCGGGGTTGATCCCTCCGAGGTGAAGGACGTACTGCACGGAACTACGGTTGCCACCAACGCCATCCTGGAACAGAAAGGCGCCCGGGTCGGCCTGGTAACCACCCGCGGCTTCCGCCAGGTGCTGCAGATTGCCCGGTCCTTTGTTCCCGGCGGCCTGGCCGGCTGGATCATCTGGCCCAAGCCGGAACCACTGGCAGACCTTGAAGACACCGTTGAGGTAACAGAACGGGTCTCGACCACGGGGGCGGTGCTGACGCCGCTGGATGAAGACGACGTGCGCCGCCAGCTCGCCAAGCTGCGGAACAACGGCGTCGAGGCCCTGAGCATCTGCCTGATCAACGCCTACGCCAACGGAGACCACGAGGCACGGATCACTGAAATAGCCGCTGAGGAACTGCTCGGCGTCCCTGTCTCCCGCTCCTCCGTGGTGCTCCCGGAGCTGCGCGAATACGAACGCGCCATCACCACCGTGGCCAACGCCTACGTGCAGGGCCAGGTTTCCGGGTACGTCCGCAGCCTCGACCAGCAGCTGGCCGGCGCCGGCATGGACGCCCAGCTCTCGATCCTGCGCAGCGACGGCGGACTGGTTTCCGGGGCTGTTGCCGCGGACAATCCCGTATCGCTGCTGCTTTCCGGCCCGGCCGGCGGTGTTACCGGTGCTGCCTGGGCTGCTGAACAGGCCGGCTACACCGATTTCCTGACTTTCGACATGGGCGGCACGTCAACGGACGTCGCATTGGTGCAGAACCTGCAGCCGCGGATCGGACGGGAGACCACGGTGGGGGACCTGACTGTCCGCGCCACCTCCGTCGACGTGCGCACCGTGGGAGCCGGCGGCGGATCGATTGCCCATGTTCCGCCGCTGACCCAGGCCCTGCGGGTGGGCCCGCAGTCCGCCGGTGCCGCCCCCGGGCCGGCGTCGTACGGACGCGGCGGCACGGAACCGACGGTGACAGACGCGAACGTGGTGCTGGGCTACCTGCCCGCCGAACTCGCCGGCGGCGAGATTGGGCTGGACACCGAAGCCGCCGCAGCAGCAGTCAAGACAATCGCGGACGCCACCGGACTGAACGACGTCCAGCGGGCAGCCGAAGGCATTGTGCACATCGTGAACGAGAACATGTTCGGGGCGCTGAAACTGGTATCCACCCAGCAGGGATTCGATCCCCGGGACTTCGCGCTGGTTGCCTTCGGCGGCGCCGGACCACTGCACGCCAACGCTCTTGGCAAGCTCACCGGGGCGTGGCCGGTGATCATTCCGCCTTCCCCCGGGGTGCTCTCCGCCTACGGAGATGCAACCACCAGCCTGCGGGACGAAGCAGCCCGCACTTTGGTGCGGCCGTTCAGCGACTTTACCGATGCCGAACTGGCGGGCCTGCTCGATGAACTCACCGCCATCGCCCGCGAATCCCTGCTCGCTGCGGGTCTGGGGGAAGAGGACCTCACCATGGGCTATTCGGCCGACGTCCGCTACCACGGCCAGGGCTTCGAGATTCCGGTTCCGCTGGACTACGAGGCCTTCGCCGCGGGAGAAGGAGCCGGCTTTGCCCGCCTGCGGTCAGCGTTCGACGCCGAGCACCAGCGGCTCTTCTCCTTCCTGCTGGATAACGAACACGAGCTGGTGACGGTCCGGGCCACGGTCAACGGACCGCATCCTGAGGTCGCCTCCATCACTCTGGAAACGGGCGGCGAAGACCCCTCCGCCGCGGAACGGACCCGGGCCGGCATCTTCGTGGACGGAGAAACGGTCGAGGCCGTGGTCTACGACCGGAACCGCCTCCGGGCCGGGAACATTGTGCCCGGTCCGGCCATCATTGCCGAAATGGATTCCACCACGCTGGTCCTGCCCGGCCACACCGCCACCGTGCATCCGCACGGCAGCCTGCTCATCCGCCCCGCAGATTCGAAGGAGTAGCCCCCATGGCCCAGCTAGTGGAAACCGCAGCCGAGCCGCTGCGCGAGGTGGACGTCGACGTCGTTACCCTTGACCTGATCGAAAATGCGCTGCGCAGCGCCCGCTACGAGATGGACGAGACGCTCTTCCGCACGGCCCTGAGCCCCGGCATCCGGGAACAGCATGATGAGTTCCCGCTGATCGCAGACCCCAGCGGCAAGATGATCGTGGGCCAGTTCGGCCTGTCCATTCCGGATTTCCTGGAGAACTTCCACGGGACGATTGAAGAGGGCGACGTCCTGATGACCTCGGACCCGTACTCCTGCGGAGCGGCGATCAGCCACGCCAATGACTGGCTGGTGGTGATGCCCATCTTCTACGAGGGCAGGATCGTCGGCTGGGCCTCGCAGTTCGGCCACATGACCGACGTCGGCGGCAAGACCCCGGCATCCATGCCCACCGACGCGCGCACCATCTTCGAGGAAGGCGTGGTGATCCCGCCGTTCAAGCTCTACCGGCGCGGAGAGCGGGACGACACGGCGCTGGGCATCATCCTGAACCAGGTCCGCAAGCCGGACTGGAACCGTGCGGACCTGAACGGGCTGGTCGCCGCGTGCAGCACCGCTTCCCGCCGGGTGCAGGAAATGTGCGCACGCTTCGGCGTGGACACTTACACCTCGGCGCTCAACGCGTTGCTGGACCGGAACTACCGGGCCATGAAGACGCTGCTTTCAATGGTCTTCGAAGAGGGCAAACCACTGTCCTTCACCGACTACATTGACGACGACGGCCGCGGCTTTGGCCCGTACGAGCTGAAGATGACCATCACCCGCACCGGTGACAAGGTGCTGATCGACCTGACCGGCAGCAGCCCGCAGGCGCAGGGGCCGATCAACTACTACATCAACGAAAACCTGATCCGGATGTTCTTCGGGATCTACATGATCACCGTCGCAGACCCGCAGATCCTCTGGAACGACGGCTTCTACCCGCTGGTGGACGTTGAAATCCCCGATGACACGTTCTGGAAACCGCGCTACCCGGCAGCCCTGAACGGCCGCAACCACGGAATCGGCCGGCTCTTCGACCTGTTCGGCGGGCTGCTGGGCCAGGCCAACCCGGACCTGCTTAACGGCGCCGGGTTCTCCTCCTCACCGCACTTTATGTACTCCGGGAACTACAGCTCCGGAGACCGCCGCGGCGAGTGGTTCCAGCTGTACTCCATCGGTTTCGGCGGGATTCCGGGACGGCCGGTGGGAGACGGGCCGGACGGGCACTCCCTGTGGCCCTCCTTCACCAACATTCCATGTGAGTACCTGGAGTCCTACTACCCGCTGGTGATCGACCGCTGGGAAACCATCCCGGACACCGGCGGGGCGGGGCTGCACCGCGGCGGCAACGGCGTCGACGTCGCCTACCGTTTCCTGGAACCGGGCACCATCGCCATCCACGATGACCGCTGGCTCACCTATCCCTGGGGCGTGCGCGGCGGGGAACCCGGCGCCCGCGGCCGGAAGTGGATCGAGAAGGCTGACGGCAGCACCGTAGTCCTGCCCTCGAAAGTCCATGACGTCTCGGTGGCACCCGGAGATGTGCTGCACTTCGTCACCTGGGGCGGCGGCGGCTGGGGAGATCCGCTGGCGCGTGATCCGGAGCTGGTGTGCAAGGAAGTCCGCCGGGGCCTTGTGACCCCTGAAGGTGCGCGGGCCTATGGGGTGGTGTGCTCTGAAAGCGGGGAGCTCGACGCCGATTCCACCGTGTCTCTGCGCGGAAAGCTGGCGGAGGGGCGCCCGGAAGAGCTGCCGCTGTTCAACCGCGGCGGCGAACTGGCGGATCTGCTGGCCAACGCGGAAGCTGAAACCGGGCTGAAGGCTCCGTCCCCTCCGGTGGCGATGCTGTGAGTTTCTCGGAGGGATTCGACGGCACCCTTGTTCCGGGGGCGGTGCCGGCCGTGGTGTCCGTGGACCTGATGCGGGCGTACTTCGATCCGCAGAGCCCGCTCTGCCTGCCGGAGAAGCAGTTCCTGGACACCGCCGCCCAGGTCCTGGAATCGGCCCGTGCCAACGGCGTTCCGGTGCTGCACACCCGGGTCAGCTACGGCCCGGAGGGAGCGGACGGCGGCGTCTTTATCCATAAGATCCCCGCGCTGCGGCTGCTGATCGGGGACAGCGAACTTGGGCAGATCATGCCGGAAGTAGCGCCCCTGGACGGGGAAACGGTGCTGGTGAAGCAGTACGCCAGTGCGTTCTTCGGCACTGATCTGGCCCAGCTGCTGCACACCTGGGGCGTGGACACAGTGGTGATTGTGGGAACCAGCACCAGCGGCTGCATCCGGGCCAGCGCCGTGGACGCCATGCAGCACGGTTTCATCCCGATCGTGGTGGCTGATGCCGTCGGGGACCGGGATGAAACCGTGCACGGCGGGTCGCTCTACGACCTGCAGGCGAAGTACGCGGAGATCTGGCAGAGTCCTGCGGTGCTCGAGTACTTCAACGCGGCCGGGGATTAGCCCTCAGCTGCACCCCACCACGGTTCCTTGGCGGCGTCGTACGTGCCGTCATTCTCGGCCAGGTTCAGCCATTGGTTGACGTACTCCTGGAACACCGTGTCCCCGAGCGGCAGCAGGTAAGCCTTTTGGGAGAAGTTGAACGGGTTGTCCGGATCCACGGCGCAGAGTTCGGGGTATTCGTTGGCGACCCACTTCACCTCGGCGGCGTCGGTGGTCATCACATCCGCCCTGCCGGCGACGATCTCGTCGAAGATCCTGTTGTTGTCCTCAAAGCGGATGATCTCGCCGTCCGGGTAGTTCGTGTCCGCGAAGATTTCGTTCGTGCCCCCGATCGGAGTGATGGAGCGGACGCCGGGCGTGTTGATCTCCTCCACCGTGTCGTAGAGCTCTTCCTTGCCGCAGAGGGTGATCGGGGTCTTGCCGTCGTCCAGGACGGGATCGGTGTAGAACGCCTGCTGGGCACGCGCCAGGGAAATTGAAACGCCGCCTACCCCGATGTCACATCCGGCCAGGAAATCGGGCATCAGGTCCTTCCACGTGGTCTGCACAAACTCGACGTCAACGTCGAGCCGCGCTGCGAGGTCCTGGGCCATCGAAATGTCGATTCCGCTCCACTCGCCGGTGTCCGGATCCTTATAGGTGAAGGGCCGGTAATCGCCGGTGGTACAGACCTTCAGGGAACCCCGCTCCGTGATCGCAGCGAGCCGGGACTCGGGTCCGGACTCTTCCGCGGCAGCCGGCGGCTCCTCCGCGGAGGCAGTACATCCGGTGGCCAGCAGTGCGGCTGCGGCAAAAACGGGCAGCAGGCGGTACTTCATATGTTGCTCCTTTTCTGGTGGGGGACGGAGCGTCATTGCTCCGTCCTCCCAGACTTAGCAGGAGCCGCAGATCTGCGTCTGCCCTAGTCAGAGCCACATAGTGGGTGCGATGCCGATTTGTTACCGTTCAGGCAGCGTCAGTGCTTGAGCGCCAGCGAGGCGCCGAATCCCAGCAGCGCGAGGCCGGTCACCCGGTCGGTAATCTTCACCGACCGCGGTGCCTGCAGCGCCTTCCGGGCCAGATGTGCAGCGGAAATGAGCAGCGCAAACCAGAGAACGCTCAGCAGTACATGGATACCAGCCAGGGCCAGGCCCATCAGCAGCGGAGAGACACCGGCGGGCATAAACTGCGGAATCATGGCGATGTAGAAGACACCTACCTTTGGGTTGAGCAGGTTGGTGCCCAGGCCCTTTGCCCACGAGGCCGCCAGCCGTTCACCCGGCAGCGCCGGTACCGGAACCCCGCCGGCCGGCACCGGAGCATGCCGGCGGCAGAAGGATTTGTACAGAATGGAGCAGCCCAGCCACAACATGTAAGCCGCTCCGGCCAGCTTCAGGGCTGTATAGGCAGCCTCGGACGCCGTGAGCAGGGCGGAAATGCCGACGGCGGCCGCAGCGCCCCAGAGAAAAGCCCCGGTATTGATTCCCAGACCGGTGGCCACGGCGTGCCGCGGCCCCTGGCTGATCGCCGAACGCAGCACCATGGCTGAGTCCAGCCCAGGCATGATGGTCAGCAGAACGGCGACGGCGGTGAAGCCCAGCAGGGCTTGTTCGACAGACACAGGCTCATCGTAACTGCGCGGGGCCGCGGTAAGTCCACGATGACAGCCGGCTGCGCCGTGGGAAACTGGGGGAGTGCATCCCAGCGATACCGTCCAGCCGATCCTGCTCCGCGTGGATAAAGAAGACCCCGCCGCCCACCGTGACGCCGTAGCAGCTGCAGCGCTTGCCTGCGTGCTGGCCTACGCCCGGCGGGAGAGCGACGAAGCCTGGGAAGACTGGGTGCACGGACGGTTCACCAAGACGGTGCGGCGGGCCGGTCCCAAACCCTTCGCGAAGCTCAGCCCGGGTGCGCAGTCCGGGACCGTGGTTATCGGCAAGGCCGAGGCAGCGGCGTTCGAGCCGCAGCGCTACGAAGATATGCCGCGGGCGCTGCGCTCCCTGCAGGTCTCCGGAACCCAGCTCCCGGCAGGCGACCCCATGCCGGCCAGCCAGGCGAACCCGCTGATTGTGCTTAACGAGGACCTGGCCATGTCCACCGGGAAGGCAGCGGCGCAGGCAGCCCATGCCCTGCTGGCCTGGTATCTGGACCTCGCGCCGGAGCAGGCCAGTGCCTTTGCCGCGGATCCCGGTGCCGCAGTCACCGAAGTCCCCGCGGAACGCTTCCGCGAACTGGCTTCCATGTCCGGCGCCGGCCCGCTTATTGTTGACGCCGGCCTTACCGAAATCGACCCGGGCTCAGCCACTGCGTTTGTGGCGCCCCCGGGGCTGTCCCTGCCGCAAGGCTAGCGGGACAGGTCCTTTTCCGCGGCGGGCAGGATCAGTTCTTCGTCCTGAAGGACGTCCACCGGGCGTTTGCCGGAGAGCAGCGGGTTCGGCCGGCAGAACCACTGGAGCAGTTCCTCATCCCGCCAGCCGCCCAGGCGTCCCAGCCGGATGATGTCCTTGACCGCGGGAACCATCCGGGTTCGTGTCTGAAATCCCGGATACAGGAACGTTCCGTTATCCGCGACGGCGAGCACACGCGCCTTGCCGGTCAGATGGCCGGCGCGCAGATTGTCCTGACCGCCGAAGTCCAGCTGGTCGGCCAGTTCACTGATCGTGTACATCCCGAATTCCCGCCGGACCGGGCCCCAGGGATCCGCCGCCGCAGCACTTTTGTTCCCTTTCCTCCCGAGGGAACCTGCTGCTGGCTTTTCCGTCATGGGTGCCACTGCTAGGAGGCCATCCGGAGCGCTCCGAGACGCCGTGCATCACGCGCACGGGCGTCAAGGTCTGCGGCAGCCTGGGCCGGAAGATCGATAATGCCGCGCAGCGAACGCCGCAGGGTTCGGTAGGCACCTTCGACCTCGGTTGGCGATGCTCCGCCGTCGAGCAGCAGGTTCAGGGCGGCGCGCGCCGTCGCCAGTTTGCCGCGTTCAGCTTCCGTGAGCTTGGACTGCCCGCAGCGGCGGGCATAGTTTTCTGCCGTCCGCAGCGCCACTTCAAAACGGTCGACGGCCAGGTGCAGCCGGGCGGGGTCGGTACCCCGTTCCGCTTCGCGGATCCCCTGCATTGCCACGATGACCTCGCGGATGACCGGATCGCTGTAATCGGTCATCACCGGATACTCGATGAGGAGGGAAACGTCAGTTTCATACCTGGACCAGGACACCAGGGCCGCATCCCGGCGGCTTTGTGCAGCTTCCCAAGAGGAGGCCGTGGCAGCGGCCTGTGACAGACGGTTCCGCCGAGCCCTCAGCAGCTTGGCTGATCTGTTTGCTCCCACCCCGAGCGCGGTAAGTGCTGCGACTCCCAGCGGTGGAATGACGAAGGCCAGCACGAATGTGTAGGCGGGCGGCACGGCACCCCAGATCGCCCAGGACGCAAAGGAGAGGAGGGCGTAAACGCCCAGTACTACCAGGCCGGAGCCCAGGGCGAAAAGAACCAGTGCAGCCGCAGCAAGCCTGCGGGCTATTCTCTTCAGCATGCCGACAGGATAGCCGGTGAAGCTGAATTCCGGCAGGGAGTCCGGCCCGGGGCAGCGGACCCTAAGTCCGGGCTGCCCGGACTTGCCGCACGCCGCAGGAAGTTGAGCAAGAAATGCGGCTTTCTTTGGGAAATCTTGGGGAAGGCGTTCCTAGAGTCTGTCCATGGGGACTTACAACGCAACGTCACGCAGGAAACCATCCGATGATGTACTTACTCCGTCTTCCGTACCGGCGGCCGGAATCCGCTGGGTACATTCCAGCCGGACCCAGGGGGCACCGGCCAGGCCGTCGCTGAAACCGGGGCAGGTCTACGTCACGCGCCGGGGCACCGTCTACCACTCCTACTGGTGCCAGGTAGTCCAACGGACCTGGGAGTTTAACCGCCCGGCCCTTCAGGTCTGTGCCCAGGATGCTGTGGGGTCCCGCCGTCTCTGCCGCTCCTGCGCGGAGGAAGCCAACCGCTCCTGAACCGGTTCTCCGGGGATGCGGGAGCAGCCTTTGCGGTTACTGCCGCACGCCCCGGAGCCGTTCCAGCTCCCGGCGGTCTTTCTTGGTGGGACGCCCGGTGCCGCGGTCACGCTGCGGAATGCCCAGAGCCGGTACGGGGGGCCGCTCGGGAGTGTGGTCCGCGAAGAAGTGCGACGCCGCTTCGGCGCCAACACGTTTGGCTATCAGTCCGCGCACTTCAAGGATCCGTTCGAACCCGGGCTGCCGGACCCGGATGGTGTCACCCGGCTGGACGGCGGCCGCGGCCTTCGCCGGGTTGCCGTTTAGCTTGACGTGTCCCGCCCGGCAGGCGGCCGTGGCAGCGGAGCGGGTCTTGTAGGCACGGATAGCCCACAGCCATGCGTCGATGCGCACGGTACGGGAGGTGGCGTTCGGAATGCTCATGGTGATTCCCGAGTCTAGTCCGCCGTATCGTTTCCCCGGCCCCGAAGTCCCAGAAGGTCCCGGGCCTCTGCCTCGGCCTGCAGCTGGTCGGCAGTAATCGGGTTGCCCTGGACCACGGCGTCGTGCACCGGCACGGTCCGCGCCGCCAGCAGCCGCCTGAGTTCAGCGGGGGTATAGGGATCCGGAAACCCTGCATGGGCCATGGTGTGGCAGGTGGGACACAGCGGCACCAGGTCCGTTGCCGGGTCCAGCTCATACTGGTCTGTGAGCAGCGCCGGCGGCACAATGTGGTGCACCTGGAGCACGCCTGCACCCTCCGGACCGAACATCGCTTCGGGATCAAGGCCGCAGACCGAGCAGGCGGGGCCGTGATGGGCGCGGCAGATGCGCGCTGCGTCTGGATCGGATTCGTAGCGGCTGGCCAGGGACCAGCGCACGGCTTGCTGGGGCAGGGAGCCCGGCAAGGGATGGGGAGATCCGGTGCGTCCGTTCGCGGCGCTGTTGGTCCAGGCCCTGCGGACGTCTTCTCCGGTGCCCGGGTCCAGAGCGGCAACGCCGCCGGGTTCAGGGAAAAGAACGCGGATTTCTGCCGGAAGGCCGGCCAGTGGAACCGTTTCGTCCGGCGGGAGCAGTACGTCAATGTCGACGTCCACAAGGTGGAGCCGGCCCTCCGGATCGCCCTCCCGACCGGACACGGCATAGGGCGATGAGGTGACCACCCCGTGGCCGGCCAGTCCGGGGCGCTGGCCGGAGACCGCAAACCAGACGTCCGAGCCGGGTTCCAAATCGTGGGCGGCTGCGGAGATGTCCCAGACAGCCCGGAAGAACCCGGATTCAGAGGCTACGGCGGCAGCAGAGTGATAGTCGGGCTGCCACGCCTCCGGCCAGACCGGGTCCCAGCCAAGCAGGGCCCCGGTCATCCGGCGTCTGCCAGGGGAGCGGTCAACGCGGCTGGTACGTGAGGCAGTCGGCGAGTTCCGCGCCGGGGCCAACACGTACGTCGTGTGCGTCGCACATCAGGTGGTCGTTGTAGCGGCATTCTTCGCGCTGGCAGGCGCCGACGCTGGCCAGGACCTTGGGCAGGCCGCCGGTGGCAGAGGTATCGATGAAGGTGGCGCAGCTGGCGTGGTCCTGGGAGCCTCCCACGGTGATGGCGTAGGCCGTGCAGCCGTCGTGGTTGAAATCGCAGTTGTGGACCGAACAGTCGGATACGGGTGCTACATGGTCAGTCATGGTTCCTCCCGTGCTTGGTGCCGGATTGGATCGTGCCCGAGTTCCGAACGTACCACCGTCCCGCCGGAATAATTAGCACGAATTTCTTGGCCGTAATTCGCCGGGACAGGGGGTTGGCGGCTTATTGCTGCAGGATCGAGACGGCCACCAGGACGGCGGTGACGGTCAGCAGGAGCCTGAACAGGAACGAGGCTTCGGGATAGATTCTGTTCAGCCACGGCGGAACCCTGCGCCTGGGCGCGGGCCAGGAACGGGCGTCGCAGCGGATGACGGTGGCGGTGAAGACAATGGCGCCGCCGACGCCGCAGATGGTGGTGAGCACTCCCACCAGGGTGCTGTCCCCGCTTAGGCCGCCGGAAGCTACAACACCCACGGCCAGGCCCAGGGCGCTGCCGCGTCCCACGAAGTCCAGGTAGCGTCCCATTGCCGGCAGGAAAACCGATAGGAAACGGCGGGCGGCGGCAGTCCGGAACAGCGACACCGCAGCCTGGGCATGAAGCCGCGAAGTCCCGCGGAGCTCGCTCCAGGTCCGGGCGGTGTTCACTGCCGGTGCCAGCTCGTCCAGGGCGGTCGCCAGGATCGATTCCTGTTCGGAAACCAGGCGGGGCCGGCGCAGCAGACGGGCCAGCGCGACGGCGCTTTGGCGGCGCTGGGCGGGGGAGGGGCGGGAGTGCCTGCGCTGTTCCTGTTTCCTTGCCCAGCTGCTCTCATCGGCGGAGGGCAGCATAAGCCGCGGATCGGTCAGGGTCCGGACCATGCGCCGGCCCAGCGCCGACGCCGAACGGGCAGGTTCCTCCACCGGCTCCCGCAGCTGTGCGGCCCGTTCCTCCACCAATTCCAGGTAGCGGTCGGTCAGGGCAGGCAGAACGGTGTTGTCCCAGCACGCCCGGCCCACAATGAACACACCAAAAACCGCGGAGACCAGGGCGGTAACCTGGCTGACCGTCCAGAAATCCAGGCCCGCCCACAACTGCTGCACTGTGCCCCTTGCCGCCGTCCTTGTTCGAACGCCGCAGTCTGCGCCGTCGCTGAAATCTTGCCACAACCGAGCATTTGGCGGCCGCAGAACGCTTCTGTATAACCGGAGTATGACCTCCGTGCACCTTGACTCCACTTCTGCGGCGGTGCAGCAGGCGGCTGCAGCGGCGGGACTGGAACTCGACGGCGCGCAGCTGGCGGTGCTTCCGCTGCTGGCCCGGGCGGGCGCCGCCGCCGTCTCCGGAGAAGAGGTCACCGGATCTTCGCTGTACCTCTGGGGCCCTCCCGGCCGCGGGAAAACCTGGCTGCTGGACGCTTTCTACGATTCCGTGCCCGTGGCCGAAAAACGCCGGCTGCACTTCCACGACTTCTTCCGCGAGCTGCATGCCCGCACTTTCGAAGGATATGGCCGGAAAGGGTACGCGCAGCAGTCTGCGTTCGCCGCAGGGCTGGACGCTTTGCTGGGGGATGCCCGGCTGCTCTGCTTCGACGAGTTCCACGTCAACGGGCCGGCCGACGCAGCTTTTGTGACCCGGCTGCTCCGGCAAGTGATCGAGCGCGGCATTGTGCTGGTGGCGACGTCGAACTATGCCCCGCATGAGCTGCTCCCGGATCCGATGTTCCACCATCTCTTCGAACCCGGGATCGAGCTGCTCACCACAAATCTTCAGGTGGCCTCCCTGGACGGGGAACTGGACTACCGGTCCGCCGGCCCGCGCGGAACGTCCGGGTTCGCTGCCGGCTACCATCTGCGTGCACCGGATCCAGCAGTCATGGAAACAGCAGGACTGCGGACACCGGATCCGGCGGAGGCAGCCGTGCTCAAGCCCGGAACGCTGGCACTGGAGGCGGAGCGTGCCGCCGGAGGGCAGCTCTGGTTCACCTTTGCCGAACTGTGCGGCAGCCGGTCAGCGGCGTCCGACTACCTGGCGCTGGCCCGGGATTACCGCCACTGGGTGGTCTCCGGTGTTCCGGACACCACCCATGAAGACCCGAATGCCTGGCAGCGGTTCGGGAATCTGGTGGACGTGCTTTACGACGCCGGCTGCCGCCTGGACGTACTCGGCTTCAGCGACTACGCCGGCAGCTTCCCGGGCATTGCCCACCCGATTGACCTGGCAAGGGTCAGCAGCCGGTTCGGAATGCTGACTGTGCTTCCCCGGAATCAAACCGGCTAGCGCAGCGAGTCCAGTTTGGTCTCTGCCTTCTCCACAGCCCGCCGGGCTGACCTGGCCTCCCGCCGTGCTTTGTCGCGGGAGCGTTCAAGCGTCCCGCGCCGCCGGTCAAGCTCGCTGACCTCACGTTCCAGTTCCCGGATCCTGTCCCGGAGGTCATCGATCTCATCCGTCAGTCCGTCCCGGAACGACGCCTGGTTCTGAACCTCGGACTGGACCTCTGCCAGCCTCTGCTCCGCCTGGTCAGCCGCTTCGCGGGCGCCGGAGAGTTCCTCCTCGGCCTGGCGAAGGGCCTTCGCCCGTGCTGCCTGCTGCTGCCGGGACGTGCCCTTCGTTCCCGCTTTTGAATCCGTTGCCGTGTCCTTGCCGGCACCGGGTGTCTGCTGCTTTCGGGACGCGGCAGAGACCAGCGGTGCCGCGGAATCCGGATCCGCCACAGCGCCGTCGAGCTCCACCGGCTCCCAGCCGTTGGCAGCAAGTCCGCGGACCAGCCGGCCGGAGGCAAGGGCCTCAGCCGCGTCCGGGTCCGTCATCGCAGCCCACAGGGTCTGCTCCACCTCGGCTGCGACTGCTGCGCTGACTGGATTCCCCAGCTTGTCTGCCAACTGGCGGGCTTCGCGGGCCAGGGTCCGCAGCATCCGGTGCCGTTCGGAGTTCAGGCGACGCAGTTCCTCACGGTCCAGATCTGCCTGTGCTTCCCGCAGCGAGGCGCCCAGTGCCAGGACACTGGCGATGGCCGGGCCCTCTTCGCGGATCAGCATGTTGGTCAGCCACGCGGCTGCCGAGGGCTTGGGCAGGGCCTTGAGCCGCTTGCCGAGCTCCGGGTCACCGTTCCGGGCGGCTGCGGCAGCTTGCGTGTTGCGCGCTGCCGTGAACTGTCCCGGAAGCAGGCCGTAAAGCCGGGTGATGGCTTCGCCCGGATTCTCGGTTTCCTGCTTCTGCGACGGCGTCATCCCGGATAGGGACCAAACCGGCCAATGGCGACAAAAACGTTCACGGCCAGCAGGATCGCCGGCAGGGCCACGCGCTGGCGTTCTCTGCGCCGCAGGTGGACCGCGACGGCGCAGCCCATCATCACGGCCAAGGCGCAGGCAGCGATCGGTGTCAGGATGGGGGCCACATCTGTGGCTGCCGGAAGCAGCAGGCCAAGGGCGCCGAGGATTTCGGCCACCCCAATGAGCTTGACGGCCCAGGCCGGGAAATCAGCAGGCCAGCGCAGCACCCGCACCAGCTTGGTGTAGGGCTGCACCAGCCGCATCACCCCAAGGCCGAAGTACAGCAGGGCCAGCACGATCTCCGCTACCCACAGAAACACCAGCATGGATGATCCTCAATCCCCCGTTCCCCGCCGGCAAACCCGGCATGGCCATCCTATCCAGCTGCCCGGCCGCGGCACAGCTACGGAGCGGCCCTGCCCGGGAAACCGGGCGGCACTGCGGTGCTGGAGCGGACCACGAACTCCGTGGGGTAGAAACCGGTAAGCAGCTCACCGCCCACCGGCTGCCGGCGCAGCAGGGACAGCACGGCGCCGACGGCGGCGGCTCCCTGTCCGGCCGGATCCTGGCTGATGGTGGTGAGGCCAAAGACCCCGGACAGTTCGTGGCCGTCGATCCCGATCACGGACAGGTCCTCCGGTACCCGCAGGCCCAGCTCGCGCGCGGCCAGGATTGCGCCGACCGCGATCTCATCAGCGGCACAGAAGATCCCGGTGACTCCGGCAGACGGGTCGGCCAGCAGGGACTTGGCAGCGGCATACCCGCCGGCCACGCTGAACTCGGAGCTGCGCAGCCAGGCCGGCTCGGCAGTGATTCCTGCCTCCGCCAGGGCAGAGCGGTACCCGTCCTGACGGGTGCTGCCCATCCGGAAGTCGCGTTCGAGTTCCTCGCCGCCGCCAATGTGGGCGATCCGGGTGTGCCCGAGCGAGATCAGGTGCCGGGTGGCCAGAGCGGAAATGCTGAACTCATCGACCCGTACGGTGGGGGTGTCCGGCAGCGGACCGCCGATGGCGACGATCGGCTTGCCGACGTCGCGCAGCTGTCCCAGTTCCTCCTCCGTGAGGCGCAGCGCCACCGTGATGACGGCGTCGAGCCTTTTCCGGCGCAGCATCTCCTTGAGCACGCTCTCGCGGTGCCCCGGGCCGTCGGAGGTGTTGTACAGCGTCAGGTCGTAGCCCGCCTCGATCAGGGCAGAGGCTGCCCCTTCAAGGACCTGGGAGAAGTACCAGCGGCCCACTGTGGGAAGAACGATTCCGATGTTCCGGCTTCGGCCCGAGGCCAGTGAGGACGCGTTGTAGGAAATAACGAATCCGAGTTCTTCCGCCGCGGCACGGACCTTCTGCCGGGTGCTCTCGGAAACCCGGCCGTTGCCGCTGAGTGCCCGGGAGACTGTCGCAGCCGAGACCCCTGCCCGGACGGCGACTTCACGAATTCCTGCCCCGCGGGCACTGCGTTCCACGGTGTTTAGGCTAGCCGAATCCACACGGCGGCATCCGGTGCCAGCATGCCGCCGGAGCCGGCGGCAGGAATGCTGCGGGCCAGGACCTCGCCGGCCGGCAGTTCCACCGGCTGCGTGCCCATGTTCATGACGGCCAGCACATTCCCGTTGACCAGTGACACAACACCCTTGTCATCGTGCTCGGGCCACCATGCCAGCGACCCGTGGCCGAGGTTCAGTTCGCGCCGCAGCGCGAGTGCGTCCCGGTACAGGTTCAGCGTCGAGTCCGGGTCCTGTGCCTGCAGGTTCCTGGACAGCTCCCGCCACTGCTCCGGCTGGGGCAGCCAGGACTTGCCGGTGCTGCTGAACCCGTACGACGGCGCATCCGCCACCCAGGGCAGCGGCACCCGGCAGCCGTCCCGGCCCAGGCGCTCGCCGCCGGTGCGGTGGAAGGTGGGGTCCTGGCGGTGGCCGTGTTCGAGCATGGTGTGGTCCGGCATGCCGAGTTCTTCACCCTGGTAGAGGTAGACGCCGCCGGGAAGGGCGAGCATCAGCAGTGTTGCGGCCCGCGCCCGGCGCAGCCCCAGCTCATGATCCGGCTGGAAGTCTTCCGGGCCCAGGCCGTCGCCGGGACGGGTGTGGCCCGGAGCCTGCCCGAAGCGGGAGACGTGGCGGACGACGTCGTGGTTGGAGAGGACCCAGGTGGTGGGGGCGCCGACTTTGTCGAAGGCTTGGAGGCTGGTTTGGATGATGCG
>NZ_JAXIOM010000043.1:0-35590 GCF_049311025.1 Arthrobacter sp. 3Tela_A | reverse complement strand
GGGGCGCGGGGCGGGCCCCGCCCAAACGCGGGAGCGGACTAGCCTGCCGAGGCGGCAGCCGCTTCCTTGGGCACAAACGCGGCGTAGGGCTCGGCACCGGTGTGGTCGTGGCCCCAGTAGCTCTCCGCGGTGATTTCCTCGGCCGTGTAGTACGTCTCATCCACGAGCATGCCCGCGGTTCCGTACTCGATGTCCCAGCCGCCGGGAGCCCGGACGTAGAAGGAGACCATCTTGTCATTCGTGTGGCGGCCCAGGCTCGCCGTGATGTTGAAGTTCATTCCGCGGACTTTGTCCAGTGCCATGCCCACGGTGTCGAGGTCATCAACCTCAACCATCAGGTGGACCAGGCCCGGCTCTTCACCGTGCGGGGCCGGGCCGATGGCCAGGGAGTGGTGGCGCTGGTTGATGCCGAAGAAGCGGAAGCGCACAGCGGGGCGCTGCGGGCCCAGGCGCACGGCACCGCGCGGCAGGAAGCCAAGGACGTCGGTGTAGAAGGAAGTGGTTTCCTCCATCGCCGTCGTTGGCAGGACCACATGGCCCATTCCCTGCGCGCCGGTGACGAACTTCTGCGCGTAACCCGTCTTCAGCGGGCTGTGGTCCAGGCGCGGGCCGAAGAAGACTTCCACCGGAGTTCCGCCGGGATCGCTGAAGCTGATGACCTGCTCCATTCCGCGCTCGTCATTGGCTTCCTCATCCAGCCAGGTGACGGCGATGCCGGCGGCTTCGACGTCCTTGGCCACGGCCGCCAGGGCGAACTGGTCACGCACTTCCCAGCCGACTGCCAGAACCTTGTCGGATTCTCCGGGGAGCACGATCAGGCGTGCTTCGCGCTCGTCCATGCGCAGGTACAGTCCGTCGGGATCCGGCCCAACGACCTCCGCAAATCCCAGGCCTTCAACGGTGAGTTCGCGCCAGCGGGCAATGTGCTGGGTCTGGACCTTAAGGTAGCCCAGTCCACGGATATGAGTCATGATTTCCTCGCTTTACTTTTTGGGGTGCAACTGCGTTGGAGGGAAACTAAACGGCGCCGGCCAGATTCGCCGGGGGCTCGAGTCCCAGCTCGGTCAGGACGGCCGCGTGATAGGTGGGGCCCGGGACATGGATGGCGTGGGCACAGCCCATGTGGGCATCCCGCCAGAAGCGCTGGACCGGGTTGTTCATCCGCAGTCCGTTGCCGCCGGACCGGGACAGGATCGCGTCGACGGCGGCCGTAGCGCGCCAGGCGGCCTGGATCTGGGTCCGGCGGCCTACCGCCCGCTGTTCCAGGGTGACTTCCCGGCCTGAGGCGACCGTGTCATAGATCCGGCTGATGTTGTCCAGCAGGGCTGCGCGGGAGGCACGGATTTCACCGGCCGCGTCGCTGACGGCGTACATGTTGTACGGGTCCTCCACGGCCTTGAATCCATTGATCTGCATGCGGTCTCGCTGGTACTGCAGGTGTGCGTTCAGGGCGCCTTCGGCGATGCCGATAACCGCAGCAGTCAGGCCCAGTGGGAACAGGCAGTAGAACGGAATCCGGTGGATCGGTTCGGTCTTGCCGGCTTCCCGGGCCACTTTGCCGTCAAAGAGATCGGTCTGGTCCACCACACGGTACTCGGGAACGAAGACGTCGTTGATGATGACGTCCTTGCTGCCGGTGCCGCGCAGGCCCACAACATCCCAGGAGTCCTCCACGATTGTGTAGTCCGCCCGCGGAACTACCACGTGCAGTGAGCGGAACGGAGTGACCGGCTTGCCGTCGGCGCCGCCCAGGAACGCGCCGAGGATGACCCAGTCTGCATGGTCGGTTCCGGTGGAGAACTGCCAGTGTCCGCTGAACCGGTAGCCGCCGTCGACCGGAGTAGCGACGCCCATCGGGGCGTAGGGCGAGGAAACCCAGGTTTCCTCGTTCTCGCCCCAGATTTCGGCCTGCAGCTTGGGGGACATGAGTTCCAGTTCCCAGGGGTGGACACCGACGACGCCGGCCACCCAGCCGGCAGCGCCGTCCAGGCTGGCAATCTGCATGATCGTCTCGGCGAACTCCACCGGGTGAGCCCGTGTGCCGCCGTATTCCGGCGGTGCCAGCATCTTCATTACGCCGGAGGCGCGCAGGATCTCCACGGTGGCATCGCTGAGCTTGCCCAGATCCTCATTGACCTGGCCGTAGGAGCGAAGCTCTTCGGCGCGCTCGGAGAGCACATCGGAACTTGCAGTGATAGTCATTGATCGCAACTCGCTTCCTCATTGAAGGACCTGTTCTTGGCCGCTGAGTGCAATCTAGGCGCGTTCCGGCCGGGGCAAGGGGGAGGTCCCGTTCACTGGGATTCGCCCCCGGACCGCTGCAAACCGCGGCGCATCCCGGTGATTGGGACCCGCCGAACGTACGGCTGGCAGGGCACATATTCTCGGCCTAATCAGTAGAGACCCGTACCTCGAGGAGCCTGAGAATGACCACCGATCTTGGCTACGTGCCCCAAAGCAGCACGGTCCCTGGAAACGGCGAACCAACGCTGCACGAGCTGCAGACCGGACAGGGGGTCCTGCGCTGGCACCGCATGGGAGAAGGTCCTCCGTTGCTGTTCCTGCACGGCTCCGGCCCGGGTGTGACTGGGTTGCGCAACTTTGCAGGTGTGCTCCCTGCCTTCGCCCGGCATTTCGAGTGCTTTGTGCTGGAGTTCCCCGGCTTCGGCGTTTCCGACCCAGTGGACGCCCATCCCATGCAGGCCGCAGTTCAGGCGGTGAAGGACTTCCTGGACGGCCAGGACCTGGACCGGGTGGACATCATCGGCAACTCAATGGGCGGCATGGCTGCAGTCCAGATCGCCATCGCCCTGCCGGAGCGGGTACGCCGGCTGGTGACGCTGGGCGGCATGGGCCTGGGAATCTTCAGTCCCTTCCCCGCCGAGGGCATTAATCTGCTGGTGGAATTCACCGAGGACCCGACGCGCGAGCGGCTGCGCCAATGGCTCTCCTCCATGGTCTATGACCAGGAGCTGGTCACTGAGGAACTCGTTTCTGAACGCTGGAAACAGGCAACCGATCCCGAGACGCTGGCCAGCGCACGGCGTATGTACAGCCGTTCGGCCATGAGGGCCCTCGCGGCGCCGCCCGCTGATCCCGAGGCAGTTCCGGCTTGGGCCCAGCTGCACCGGATAAAGGCCAGGACCCTGCTGCTGTGGGGCCGGGATGACCGGGTGACACCGCTGGACGGTGCCCTGATACCACTGCGGACCATTCCCGACGTCGAACTGCATGTGTTCCCCAAGTGCGGGCACTGGGCCATGATCGAACAGCAGGAAGCTTTCGAAAGCACGGTTCTTGCCTTCCTTAGCCGCCCGGAGGCAGCGCTGTGAACGGCGTGGCAGTGAAGCCCCTGCAGGCCAGGGTAGTAGAGGTAATCCGCGAGACAGCTGATGCCCATACCCTTGTCCTTGAGACCGCCGGCGAAGACGGTACGCCCCTGAACTACAAGCCCGGCCAGTTCCTGACGATCCGTATCCCCAGCGAGCGCCCGGGCGGTGCTGCCCGCTGCTATTCGCTGTGCAGCACACCGCTGCAGGATGAAAAGCTCAAGGTCACCATCAAGCGGACCCGGGACGGCTACGGTTCAAACTGGATCTGCGACAACGTGGTGGAGGGGCACGTGCTGGATGTGCTTCGTCCGGCCGGAACGTTTACTCCGCAGACGCTGGACACGGATTTCCTGCTCTTCGCAGGAGGCAGCGGAGTCACGCCCGTTATGTCCATCCTTAAGTCCGCGCTCGCTGCCGGCACCGGAAACATTGCCCTGGTCTATGCCAACCGTGACGAGTCCTCCGTGATCTTCCGGGAGGAACTCGTGGCGCTGACCAAGTCCCACCCCGGCCGGCTAAGCGTTTTCCACTGGCTGGAATCCGTCCAGGGCATCCCGGACCAGGACGCCATTGCGGCGCTCGCGGCACCCTACCGGGACCGGGAAATCTTCATCTGCGGTCCAGGCCCGTTCATGGACTGCGTGGAACGTTCGCTGACCTCCCTCGGCACCGCACCGGAACGGATCCATATTGAACGCTTCGTGTCCCTGGAAGCCGACCCGTTCGCACCCGTTGAAACAGTCCTGCCCGAGGCTGATGCAGACGCCGCCGTAGTGGAAGTGGACCTTGACGGAGTCAGCCGCAGCCTGCGCTGGCCGCAGGGAGCCCGCCTGCTGGACGTGCTGCTCGGGTCGGGCATGGATGCGCCGTATTCCTGCCGGGAAGGTGCGTGCAGTGCCTGCACCTGCCTTGTCCTCGAAGGTGAGGTGGGCATGGAGAAGAATGAGGTCCTGGATGCCGCGGACATCAAGGAAGGGTTCATCCTGGCCTGCCAGGCGGTACCCCTGAGCGACCGCATCAAGGTCACTTACGAGGCGTAGGCAGACTTCTCCGCCAACAGCAGCTGAGGCCCCGCGGGCCCCGCCCCCCGGCCCCCGGCGGCCTCAGCCTGTGTGCCGGAAGGGCGGCATCCGCATGCGGAGCGTGACATCCCCAGGCCGAAGCCGGACACAAAAAAGCGGAGACCAGCCGGCCCCCGCTTTTTTGTGCAGCTGTTATTCCTCTTCGTCGCGGTGGACCACGGGGATCCTGCCCTCCGTCGAGGCATCGCGGATTCCGGCGGCCAGGCTCTCACACCCCGCAAACCGCTCCGCAGGGTCCCCGCCGGCGCAGAAACCCGGGCGCTCGCGGCAGGCGGCCAGGGAATCGGCGTCCCACTGGATGCTTGTCTGCTGCCAGCTGGACTTGCGGACCATAACCACCGCGATGCACTCCCTGCAGGCCAGGGGCTGCATGGGAAGGTCGAGGAGCCTGTTGTCGACTTTTGGTTCCATCAGACCATCTGCTCCGCAGCGGCCTTGCGCGCTGCCATTTGGCGTGCCACTTCCTGGTGCCAGCTTTCCATGGGCCGGGTGGTATCCAGCTCGTACTCGAACCGGTCGGTCATTTCGGGCTTCACATCTGCCACATCAACGAAGAACTGCTCGTACCACCGGCGGAGCTGGTAGACCGGGCCGTCCTCCTCGCAGAGCAGCGGGTTGTCGATCCGGGTCTTGCTCTTCCAGATTTCAACGTCCTGGGCGAAGCCGCGCAGCACCCAGGCGGCCTGTTCGGCAGCAATGATCTCGGCATCGGCCGGCAGGTCCGGGCTCTTTTCAACGATGATGCCGGACATCAGCACGAGCTTGTTTTCATCGATCGGGTAGTGCGCGTTGATGAAGATGGTGTCCATCTCAAACTGGTCGTACACGTAGGTGAGCTCGTCGATCATGAAGGACGGGCCGAAGTAGGAGGCCACCGAGATCGTCTTCATCATCTTCGGCGCTGAAGGATCAGAGGATTCCGGGGCCATGTCTTCGCGGATATCGCCGTCGAAGTACTGGGTGGCCACGTGGCCCTCGAAAACGTTCTTGAAATAGGTGGGGAAGTTTCCGTGGACGTAGAAGAAGTGCGCCATGTCAACGACGTTGTCCACTACTTCGCGAGTGCTCGTGTCCACCACGATCTCGTTCCAGAACCACTTGGTCCAGGTATCGGACATGGCGCCCTTGATCCGCGGAATCTTCTGGTTCTCCGGGGGCGGGTTGCCTTCCGGATCGTTCCAGACAAACAGCAGGCCGTCCTGGTCCAGGGTCGGCCAGGTGCTGGTCCGGGCCCGGAGGGGAACGCGGCGGGAGTAGGGGATGTCCTTGCAGCGTCCGTCGCCGCCCCAGCGCCAGTCGTGGAAGGGGCAGGCGATTTCGTTGCCCTTGACGGTACCGGTGGAAAGGTCAGCTCCCATGTGGCGGCAGTATGCGTCCAGGACGTTGATGATGCCGTCAGATCCGGTGAACACAACCAGTTTCTGGCCAAACGCCTGCACCGTGTGAGGCTTGCCGTCCTTGTACTTTTCGGAAAGACCCAGGCAGTGCCATCCCCGGGCAAACCGGGCGGGCAGTCCGTTGTTCTCGATTTGCCTGATTTCTTCCTGCTCCGGCTCAACGATTCCCATGTATTGCGTCCTTTCAGATACCTATCCGGACCGTGCTCTAAAGCCTGAAATCTAATGACCGGGATCGGTGCGTGCCGGGCCAGTCCCAATGGCCGGGACAGCACCTTGGCCGGGGGCCGGCCCGCTGGTTGGGTAGGGCCACCCGGCGCGCTGGAAAGCAGGGTGCACATCCAAAAGACCGGCCGGTGGTCAACGGGCCGGGCCATCTCAGGCAGGGGAGAATCTTGAACGCACAGGTATGGGACAGCCATTACGACGTCGTTGTGGTGGGCTCAGGGGCCGGCGCCATGGCCGGGGCATTCGCTGCCGGGGCGCGCGGCCTGAAAACCGTGGTGGTGGAGAAAACAGAGCTGCTGGGAGGGGCCTCGGCTTACGCCGGCGCGTCCTGCTGGCTGCCTGGCACCCAGGTGCAGGAACGGGCTGGAGTGGCCGATTCAGTTGCAGAGGCACGGACGTATCTGGCTTCGATTCTGGGCCAGGAGGAGAACGGGCGCCGGGAGGCCTTCCTGGCTGCCGCCGGAGAACTGGTCGAGTTCCTCGAATCCGATCCCGCCATCGAGTTCTACTGGACCGCCTTCCCGGACTATTTCCCCGGCCCCGGCCGGCAGGACACCGGACGGTCCATGATGCCTGTGGACCTGCCGCGGGAAGATATCGGAGACCTGGCCGCACTGGTGCGTCCCCGGGTTGAATCCGACCGGTACGGGCAGCCGCATCCTGACGGTCCGCTCACCGCAGGCCAGGCACTGATCGGACGGTTGCTGCTGGCCATGCAGCGGACCGGAAACGCAACCATCCTCACCGGCACGGGCATGACCGGGCTCATCACCGAGGACGGAAAGGTGACCGGGATCGAAGTTGAATCAGCGGATGGCACCCGCAGGCTGGGTGCGTCCTCCGGAGTCCTCCTGGGCGCAGGAGGGTTCGAAGCGAACCCGGCACTGCGGGAGGAATTCGGAACCCCGGGAGCAGCGCGCTGGTCGATGGCGCCCCGCGGCGCCAACACGGGAACGGCTATCCGGGCAGCAGTGGAGGCGGGAGCAGCAGTGGACCTGATGGATGAGGCCTGGTGGTGTCCCGGCGCCCTTCAGCCTTCCGGGGGCGCAGCCTTCACCCTGGGCTTCCGCGGCGGAATCATGGTGGACGCTGCGGGAAAGCGGTTCGCCAACGAATCCCTGCCGTATGACCGGATGGGCCGCATCATGGCCCAGGACGCGGAGACAAGGATTCCGTCCTGGATCATCTTCGACTCGCGGTTTGGGGGCCAGCTCCCGGCGATCATGCGCCCGGACAACACCACTCCCGCCGAACACCTGGCAGCCGGCACCTGGGTGCAGGCGGACACCCTCGAAGAACTGGCCGGGCGCACGGACCTTGATCCGCAGGCCCTGGCAGCTACCGTGGCACGCTTCAACGGTTTCGCCCGAACCGGGGTGGACGAAGACTTCCACCGCGGCGAGGACCCCTACGACCTGTTCTTCGCCGTTCCCGGCGAGGGGCCCAACCCCGCCCTGGTCCAGCTCTCGGAACCGCCGTACTTTGCCGCACGGGTGGTGCTCAGCGACCTGGGCACCAAGGGCGGAGTGCGCACAGATAACAACGCCCGGGTCCTGACCCAAGCGGGCGAGCCGCTGCCCGGGCTCTATGCGGTGGGAAACACCAGTGCTTCCTTCTCCCGGCGGGCCTATCCCGGCCCCGGCATTCCACTCGGCTCGGCCATGGTCTTTGCCTTCCGGGCGGTGGCAGAGATGGCCGGTGCACCGCTGCCGGACAGGCTCGAAAGCAGCGTGCATTCCGGCTAGCTGCCGGCAGCCTGAGGTGGTCCCGGCCGGTGCCGGGACCACCTGGCGCCGGCCGGGGGAGGAGGCCGTTTAACCTTTGGCGCGGATTTTGGAGAGAATCTAAATATGACTCTCAGCGCCTCTCATCCGCTCATGGATGGCCGCACGGCCGATTCCCCGCTTATTGCCGCCTACCGCGGCAAGACCCCGTCCCGGCGTCCCGTTTGGTTCATGCGCCAGGCCGGACGGTCGCTGCCGGAGTACCGCAGGGTCCGAGAAGGCATCGGCATGCTCGAGTCCTGCCTGCTGCCCGAACTCGCCTCTGAGATCACGCTGCAACCGGTCCGCAGGCACGACGTCGATGCCGGGATTTTCTTCTCCGACATCGTGATTCCGCTGAAGCTGGCCGGAGTCGACGTGGACATTGTTCCCGGCGTGGGCCCGGTCCTTGGCTCTCCGGTGCGCACGGCGGCCGACGTCGCTGCGCTGCCCGAACTGACGGATGAGGCGCTCGAGCCCATCCGCGAAGCCGTTGCCCTGACGGTCGCCCAGCTGGGCTCCACTCCGCTGATCGGGTTTGCCGGAGCGCCGTTCACGCTGGCTGCCTACATGGTGGAGGGCAAGCCCTCGCGTGACCATCTGGGTCCGCGGACCATGATGCACGCGGATCCGGAAACCTGGCAGGCGCTCACGGACTGGGCCGCTGACGCCTCCGGCAAGTTCCTGCGGGCACAGCTCGAGGCCGGGGCCAGCGCAGGCCAGCTCTTCGACTCCTGGGCCGGTTCGCTGGGCCTGGCGGATTACACCTCCAAGGTCGCTCCGGCCTCAGCCCGCGCACTGGATCACGTCCGCGGCCTGGGCGCTCCGCTGATTCACTTCGGTACCGGCACCTCTGAACTGCTGGTAGCCATGCGGGACGTGGGAGTCGACGTCGTCGGCGTCGACTACCGGCTCCCGCTGGATGAAGCCAACCGCAGGCTCGGCGGCAGCGTCGCACTGCAGGGCAACATCGACCCGGCGCTTCTTGAAGCGCCCTGGCCGGTACTCGAAGCGCACATCCGCCAGGTCCTGGCAGCCGGCGCCGGAGCACCGGGCCACGTCGTGAACCTTGGACACGGCGTTCCCCCTGAAACGAACCCGGAAGTCCTGACCAGGGTGGTGGAACTCATCCACTCGGTGGAGCCGTAGCCATGCCCGGATCCCACAAGCCCCGGACTGCGAAGGATCTGCCCGCCGGGCCGCGCGCCGTCGTGGTCGGCGGCGGCATGTCCGGGCTGATCGCGGCCAGGGACCTTGCCCGGGAAGGTTTTGACGTCACCGTCCTGGAGGCTTCCGGAAGCTTCGGCGGCTGTGTCGGCACCCACCGCGTGGCCGGGCTGGAGCTGGACAGCGGAGCCGAGTCCTACGCGAGCCGTTCTTCGGCGGTTCCCCAGCTGCTGGAAGAGCTCGGTCTGCAGGAGAGCATCGTGCAGCCCAATCCCGACGGCGCCTGGCTCCAGCTCGGCGGAGCGGACCTGTCCCAGGCGGCCCAGCGCATGCCCCAGACCGGGCTGCTGGGGATTCCCGCTGATCCGCGGGCGGAGGAGATTTCGCGCGCCATCGGACGCACCGGCGTCGCCCGTGCCGCCCTGGACCGTGTCCTTCCGGTCGCGCCGCTGCTGCGCCGCGACAAAATCAGCCTCGGCGAAGTGGTGCGTTCCCGGATGGGTGAAGCGGTCCTCAAGCGACTGGTCACTCCCGTGGTCGGCGGAGTCTACTCCGCCGATCCGGACGTGCTCGACGCCGATTCAGTAGCCCCCGGACTGCGCAAGGCCATGGCCGAGCACGGGTCGCTCGGAGCTGCCGTTGGCGCCATGCGGCGCGCGGCCCCGGCAGGGTCCACCGTCGCTTCCCTGAAGGGCGGCATGGGTACCCTTGCCAAAGCTCTCGCTGACGACCTGGCAGCCCGCGGCGTCCGCCTGCTGGCCGAAACCCCGGCCACCGCAGTCGAACGCACCGGCAACGGATTCCGGATCCAAACGGACGCAGGGGCGCACGACGCCGATGCGCTGGTTGTTGCCGCGGACGGCCCTACGGCCGTGGACCTGCTGGCCCCCGCCGTACCTGAACTTGCAGCGTTCCGTCCCGGCCCGGGTCCCGGCGTCGCGCTGGTGACCCTGGTGGTGGACAAACCGGAGCTGGACGCCGCGCCGCGGGGGACCGGCGTGCTGGTTGCCCGGGACGCCGAGGCAGTCCAGGCCAAGGCGCTGACGCACGCAACCGCCAAGTGGCAGTGGCTGGCCGACTCCACCGGTCCCGGCACGCACGTGCTGCGGCTCTCCTACGGCCGTGGACTGGGACCGGGACAGGAAGCCGACGCGACCGCCCTGCGCCCGGACGGGGAACTCTTCGCCGCTGCCCTGGCGGACGCCTCGGCGCTGCTGCAGGTACCGCTGGAGGAAGCCGACGTCATCGGCTGGGACGTTGTCCGCTGGGTCGGTGCCCTGCCCTCAGCCACGGTCGGCCATGCCGACCGGGTTGCCTCCGTGCGCGCTGCCGTCGCGGAAGTCCACGGACTGGAAGTCGTGGGCGCCTGGCTGGCCGGAACCGGCCTGGCCGCAGTCACGGCCGATACCCGGTACCGGACCTCGCACCTGGCCGAGGCCGTGAAATGATAAAAATGTTCTACGCTTTGTAGAAGTTCCGTATTCGCCTAAGCCTGCCGGAACCGGCAGACTGTAAGTCATGAGTGAGTCCATGGGTCAGAACGCATCAGCCGAAGCCGAAACACAAGAACAGTTCTTCACGCTTTGGACCGTTTTCAAGCGGTCCGACCTTCCCCGTGAAACCAGCGACGGCGCTCTGGGCGCCTTCGAGGAACTGGTGGGCAGCTTCGCTGCCGAGAATGTCACCCTCCGCGGCATCTACGACGTCTCCGGCATGCGTGCCGAGGCAGACATCATGATCTGGCTGCACGGCGGCCAGGCCGAGGCACTGCAGGCTGCGCTGCGGATGATCCGCCGCTCCGAACTGTTCGCCGGCACGGAGATCGCCTGGTCGGCCATGGGTGTGCACCGCGACGCCGAGTTCTCCAAGAACCACTGGCCGTCCTTCGCCCGGGGCATCGACCCCGAGGCATGGATCTGCGTCTACCCGTTCGTGCGCTCCTACGAGTGGTACCTGCTGCCCGCTGAGGAACGCGGCAAGATGCTCCGCGACCACGGCATGCTGGGCCGGGAATTCCCGCAGGTGCTGGCCAACACGGTCGCTTCCTTCGCGCTGAACGATTGGGAGTGGATCCTGGGGCTGGAAGCCCCGAACCTGGTGGACCTGGTGGACATGATGCGCCACCTCCGCTCCACCGAAGCACGCAACCACGTGCGTGAGGAAATTCCCTTCTACACCGGACGGCGCATCCCCGCCGCCGAAGTATCCGAGGTGCTTCGATGACTTCACCTTCGTCCCCCGCTGCTTTTGATCCCCTGGAAGGTGTCAGCGAGGACGGCGTTATGGCTCCGGCCGAATATGACGCGATCCTGCTCGCTTCCTTCGGCGGACCCGAGGGCCAGGAAGACGTTATTCCCTTCCTGCGCAACGTCACCCGCGGCCGCGGCATCCCCGATGAGCGGCTTGAGGAAGTGGCGACCCACTATCGGGCCAACGGCGGCATCAGCCCCATCAACGAGCAGAACCGTGCGCTGAAGGCAGCCCTTGAAGCAGAGCTGGAGCGCCGAGGCATTGCGCTGCCGGTCCTCTGGGGCAACCGCAACTGGGCTCCGTACATCAAGGATGTGCTCCAGGAAGCCTACGACGCCGGTTACCGCCGCCTGCTGATGGTCACCACCAGCGTGTACTCCTGCTATTCCTCCTGCCGCCAGTACCGCGAAGACCTGGGCATGAACCTGGTTGAGACCGGCCTGGACAAAAAGCTGCAGGTGGACAAGGTCCGGCAGTACTTCGACCACCCCGGTTTTGTTGAGCCCTTCGTTGAAGGGGTTCGGGATTCCCTGGCCAACGTCCGTGCGCAGCTCGCTGCCGCAGGCAAGGAAAACGGGAAGATCGAAATCCTGTTCTCCACCCACTCCATTCCCACGGCCGACGCCGAGGCCGCCGGCCCGCGCGGCGTCGAGTTCGAAGAAGGCAGCGCCTACGTTGCCCAGCACCTGGCTAATGCGCGCGCCATCATGGACCGCATTCCAGAAGCCGCCGGCCTGGACTGGCAGCTGGTCTACCAGTCCCGCTCCGGCTCGCCGCACACGCCGTGGCTGGAACCTGACATCAACGACGCCATCGCCGAGCTGCCCGCCAAGGGCGTCGACGGCGTCGTCATTGTGCCGCTGGGCTTCGTCAGCGACCACATGGAAGTCATCTGGGACCTCGACACCGAAGCCATGGACACCTGCTCCGAACTGGGCCTGGCCGCGCACCGGGCACCGACCCCCGGCATCCACGAGAAGTTCGTCTCCGGCATCGTGGACCTGATCTGCGAACGCACGGTTGAGAACAACATTGCCGTTCGTCCCGCGGTGACGAACCTCGGCCCGTGGTACGACGTCTGCCGTCCCGGCTGCTGCGCGAACCTGCGCGGTGAAAAGCCGACTATCGCCGGCGCCGATTCAACGGTGGGAAGGCAGTAGTGGCGCATACGCCGGTGCTGATCGGCACCCGCGGCTCTGCCCTTGCCGTTACCCAGACCACCACCGTTGCCAACACACTGGCCGAGCTGGGCGGATTCGATGTCGAGCTGGTCCGGGTCCGGACCGAAGGCGACGTGAACCGGGCCGCCCTCTCGCAGATCGGCGGAACGGGTGTTTTCGTAGCGGCGCTGCGCGAATCCCTGCTCGCCGGGGACTGCGACGTCGCCGTGCACTCGCTGAAGGACCTGCCCACAGCCGAGGCTGACGGGCTGACCATTGGAGCTGTTCCCGCCCGTGTGGACGTGCGGGACGCGCTCTGCGCACGGGACGGCCTGACCCTGGCGCAGCTTCCGGCAGGCGCCAAGGTAGGCACCGGCTCACCGCGCCGTGCCGCCCAGCTGCGGGCAGCACGACCGGACCTGGAAATCGTCGATATCCGCGGCAACGTGGACACCCGCCTGGGCCGCGTGGCCGGGCTGGTGGAAGGCGCTCCGGGCGACCTCGACGCCGTCGTGCTGGCAGCCGCCGGGCTCAGCCGCCTGGGCCGCCTGGACATGGTCTCGGAGCTCCTGGATCCCTCGGTCATGCTGCCGGCACCGGGACAGGGCGCGCTGGCTGTTGAATGCCGCACCGCCGACGCCGCCGAGGGCCCGCTGAGCCGGGCACTGGCTGCCTATGACGACACCGCAAGCCGGATGACCGTGACCGCTGAACGGGCGCTGCTGCAGCGGCTGGAAGCCGGCTGCACCGCGCCCATCGGTGCGCTGGCCCGCGTCACGGACCAGGGCCTGGCTCTGGAAGCCGTTGTCTGCAGCGACGACGGCACCCAGGTGCTGCGCCGGTACTCCTCCACCTCGCAGGCGGATGAAGACGGCGCCCGGGCGCTGGGAATCCGCATGGCCGAAGAGCTCCTGGCAGCAGGCGCCGCGGACCTCACCGACCTGGCGTCCTAGGCAGCTCGGGACCGCACGGATGACCGGAGAACGCCGCACGCCCGCCGTTCCCGGCCCGGAAACCCGCTCCGCGGGGACCCTGGCCGGAACGGATGTGGTGCTGCTGCGTACCCCGGACCGCGCCGGACCCATGGCGGCCGAGCTGCGCTCCCGCGGTGCACGGGTGCGGCTGCTGCCCCTGATCGACTTCCAGCGCCCGGGGGGGGCCCCACAGGGGGGGGGGCGGGGGGGGGGGGCGCCCCCTCACCCACTCCCCCCCCCCGGCGCACCCAAACCGGGTGTCCGCAGGGCTGCGCGAACTCGGACAGGGGGAGTTCGACTGGATCATCCTCACCTCCGCTACTACGGTGCAGGCCCTCGAAGCGGCGGCCGAGGCTCTTGGCAGCCCTTTTGCCGAGCTCTGCCGCGGCACACGGGTGGCTGCCGTCGGCTCCGGCACCAGCCGCGCGCTGGAAGCCGCGGGAATTACCGTGGACCTGCTTCCCTCCCAGGACCAGTCCGCGCGCGGACTAGCTGCCATCTGGCCGGCTCTGCGCCCGGGACGGAACCGGATCTTCCTGCCGCAGGCGGACATCGCCAACCCGTTCCTGCGCACGGCGCTCTCCGGTGCAGGCTGGGAGGTCCTTGCCGTGCCCGCCTACGAAACGGTCGATTATCCGGCGCCCGTGGAGCTGCAGATCATCCCGCGGGAAAGCGCTCCGGATGAGCAGCTGCTTACCCCCTCCGATTACCGCACCTGGGCACTGTCCGGGTCCGCCGGCGAAACCGGCGCCCACGCCGTCGTCGTCACCTCACCGAGCACCGCGCATCGCTTTGTCCGTGATGCGCTCCAGCCTGGAACCGCAGTGCTCGTTGCAATCGGGGACCCCACGGCAGCGGCACTGCAGGACCTGGGCCACCCGGCCGCCGCTACGGCACGCCATCCCACCCCCGCCGGCGTCGCGGAGGCAGTCCAGACGGCAATGACAGCCCGTAATCTCCAAAATCTCCCACACCCTGACCCGGAAGGCAGAGAACAGCCATGAGCTTCCCCCAGCACCGCCCCCGCCGGCTGCGGACCACACCGGCCATGCGGCGGATGACCGCCGAATACCGTCTGGACCCGGCCGAACTTGTGCTTCCGGCCTTCATCCGCGAAGGCCTCACCGAGCCGAACCCCATCACCTCGATGCCCGGCGTAATGCAGCACACCACCGAGACGCTGAAGCGCGCCGCTGCCGAGGCTGTGGAGCTCGGCGTCGGCGGCATTATGCTGTTCGGCATTCCGGCGGAGCGCGACGCCGCAGGCAGCGCCGGCACGGATCCGGACGGCGTGCTGAACAAAGCCATTGCCGACGTGCGCGCCGAAGTCGGCGACGACCTCGTGATCATGAGCGACGTCTGCCTGGATGAGTTCACCGACCACGGCCACTGCGGCGTGCTGGACGAGAACGGCGTCGTGGACAATGACACCACCCTCGAAATCTACGGCCGGATGGCCGTGGAGCAGGCCCGCGCCGGAGCCCACGTGCTGGGCCCGTCCGGCATGATGGACGGTCAGGTGGCCGTGATCCGGCAGGCCCTGGATCAAGCAGGGTTCCAGGACGTGTCCGTGATCGCCTATGCCGCGAAGTACGCCTCGGCGTTCTACGGGCCGTTCCGCGAAGCCGTGGACTCGCAGCTCAAGGGTGACCGCCGGACCTACCAGATGGACGCCGCCAACCGGCGCGAAGCGCTGCTGGAAGTCGAGCTGGACCTCGAAGAAGGCGCAGACATGGTCATGGTCAAGCCGGCCATGAGCTACCTGGACATCCTGGCCGACGTTGCCGCCATGTCCCCGGTTCCCGTTGCGGCTTACCAGATCTCCGGCGAATACGCGATGATCGAAGCTGCGGCTGCGAACGGCTGGATCGACCGCCGCCGCGCCATCGAAGAATCCGTCCTCGGCATCAAGCGTGCCGGTGCCAACATCATTCTCACGTACTGGGCCGCCGAGCTGGCCGCCTGGCTGAAGGAAAGCAAGTAATGACCCAGACGACTTCCTCCGAAGAGCTCTTCGACCGCGCCCGTGCCCTGATGCCCGGCGGCGTGAACTCACCCGTGCGCGCCTTCGGGTCCGTGGGCGGCACACCGCGCTTCCTGGTTTCCGCCAAGGGCCCGTACGTCACCGACTCCGAGGGCCGCGAATACGTTGACCTGGTCTGCTCCTGGGGCCCTGCGCTGGTGGGCCACTCCCACCCGGACGTCCTGGCAGCGGTGCACGCCGCCGTCGACCGCGGTCTCTCCTTCGGTGCCTCCACCCCGGCAGAAGCTGAACTCGCAGCGCTGGTGATGGACCGGGTTAAGCCCGTCGAGCGGCTGCGCATGGTCTCCACCGGCACCGAAGCCACCATGACGGCCGTGCGCCTGGCCCGCGGTTTCACCGGCCGCAACCTGGTCATCAAGTTCGCCGGCTGCTACCACGGCCACCTGGACGGCCTGCTGGCCTCCGCCGGCTCCGGCGTCGCCACCCTGGCCCTGCCCGGCTCCGCCGGCGTCACCGCGGCAACCGCCGCGGAAACCCTGGTGCTCCCGTACAACGACGTCGCGGCAGTGGAGGCAGCCTTCGCCGAGCACGGTGCGGACATCGCAGCAGTCATCACCGAAGCCGCCCCCGCCAACATGGGGGTTGTTACCCCGGCCGAAGGCTTCAACGCCGCACTGTCCCGCATCACCACAGCCCACGGTGCACTGCTGATCCTGGATGAAGTCCTCACCGGTTTCCGCACCTCACCCGCCGGTTACTGGGGCCTGACCGGGGAGAAGGAAGGCTGGGCTGCGGACCTCTACACCTTCGGCAAGGTCATTGGCGGCGGCATGCCCGTGGCAGCCCTTGGCGGCCGCGCGGAGGTCATGGAGTACCTGGCGCCGCTCGGCCCCGTCTACCAGGCCGGCACCCTGTCCGGAAACCCGATCGCGATGGCCGCAGGCGTGGCCACGCTGACCGCAGCAACACCCGAGGTCTACGCAAACATTGATGCCCGCTCGGCGCAGCTGTCCCAGGCTGTCTCCGAGGCGCTCTCGGCCGAGGGCGTGAACCACAGCGTCCAGCGCGCCGGCAACCTGTTCAGCATTGCTTTTGGTACTGCGGAGCACGGGGTGCACGACTACGCTGACGCCCTGGCCCAGGAAGCGTTCCGGTTCAAGCCGTTCTTCCACTCGATGCTGGACTCCGGCGTCTACCTGCCGCCGTCGGTCTTCGAGGCCTGGTTCCTCTCCGGTGCGCACGACGACGCCGCGATGGACCGGATCCTGGCGGCCCTGCCGGCAGCAGCGAAAGCCGCGGCGGCCGCCCAGCCGTAGCGTTCTCTTTCGCACCTCCCCCCAATCGAGATGACAGAAACTGCCCGTATCAGCACTGATACGGGCAGTTTCTGCTATCTCGATGAAGTTCCTAGCCCAGGATGTCCCGGCGGTTCAGCGCCCACACCGCCAGTGCCGTGAAGAGAACGCACGCTGCAGCGATCAGTCCCAGCCCGGCGAGGTCGAAGCCTTCCGCCAGCGGATCGTTCCGGTAGGCCCAGGAATAGGGGGAGAAGTTTCGCAGCCAGTCCAGGTCCGCGTTCTGGTTCGCCAAAGCATTCAGTACGTAGCCAGCAGCGGCCACTCCTGCCGCAGTGCCGAGCGCCGCGCTCCGGCGGCCGGTCAGTGCACCCACCGCCAGCGCAATACTGCCGGTCAGATAGCCCAGTCCCAGCAAGGCGAACTCCACGGCCGCAACATTGGCCGCCTCCAGTCCAAGCTCTGCGGAAGTGCTCAGCGCGAGAACCAGCAACGCGGTGAGAAAGGCGAACCAAAGCAGCCGCACCAGAATCCCGAGCGCCGTCTCCAGCGCGTATTGAACCCGGCCTGCCCCATGCGAAAGAACGAGCTCCAGGCGCCCGGATTCTTCGGCTCCGGCAATCGCAGCGCTTCCCCAGGACGCCGCAGCCGCGGTGATGAGGACAAACCCCAGCAGCCCGAAGAACGTGGCCTGGACGTATCCCGGGCCGGACAGGATGTCCTCGTAGCCAAGGGCGTTGACCAGCTCCGACGGGAGAGAGCTGATGAGGTTCCGCATATCTGCGCCGTTCATCGACGGATAAAGCGGAAGGTAGAGCAGCAGGACCGCAGCCAGGGCCAGCGACCAGATAAGCGTGGAGCGCCAGGAGTCCACAACCGCCCGGCGGAATACCGGCAGCGGTGCGCGCTTTGAAACTTGCTGCCGGTTCATCCTGGTTCCCATTCCTCGCCGGGATCGGCAGCTGCCGGCTCGCCGTACAGCCGCAGGACGGACTCCTCCAGATCAGGTTCCTCCACCGCCAGGTCCAGTACCCGGTACCGGGCCAGCACCTTGATGACGGCATCCATTCCGCCTTCCACCGTTCCTTGGACGTGGATGGTCCCGTCTTGCCGGACTACTGTTCCCTGCAGGCCGGCGGCTGCGAGTTCGTCCTCCAGCGTTTGACCGGCCTGCCCGGCAGAAGCCACGGAGGCCCGTACACGGCGAAGGCTGTTCAGGCGCAGCGACGCCACATCGCCCTGTGCCACCAAAGTGCCCTGGGAGAGGACAGCCACCTGATCCGCGCTCTGCTGGATTTCACTCAGTACATGGGAGCTAAGCAGTACGGTGCGTCCGGCCGTCCTGGCCTCGGCCACCAGCTGCAGGAACTCGCGCTGCACCAGGGGATCCAGGCCGCTGGTGGGCTCATCCAGGACCAGGAGGTCCGGGTCATGCATAAAGGCCTGCACCAGTCCCAGCTTCTGCCGGTTGCCCTTGGACAGCGACCGGACCGGGCGGGACAGGTCAAGGCCAAGCCGGTCGGCGAGTGCTTCCACGCGTCCAGCGGGAACCGGGCCGCTGATCTGCGCGAAGTGCTCCAGCAGAGTCCGGCCCCGGCCCCTGCCGCTGATCCGGAAATCACCCGGAACGTACCCGATCCGGCGGCGCAGCGCAGCGCCCCCGGCACGCGGGGAAACCCCCAGGACGTGAACCTGCCCTGACGTTGGCCGGATAATGTCCAGCAGCATCCGCAAGGTGGTTGTCTTCCCGGAACCGTTGGGGCCAATCAGTCCGAAGACGCATCCCGGCTCAACCGTCAGCTCAAGGCAAGACACTGCCGTGCGGGAACCGTAGCGCTTGGTCAGCGCATGCGTCTGAATAACCGGCGGCACCAGACCCCCTTCGAGCGGCAGTGCTCATCATGCTAGCGCCGCGAGGGGCCCCGCATAACTCCCCGAGATAGCAGAAACTGCCCGTATCCGGTGGGATACGGGCAGTTTCTGCAATCTCGATGAAGTGTGGCCGGATTAGAAAGCCGGAGTCACGTCACCGTTCGGCCACTGCTCTTCGATGAAGGCCTTAACCTCCGGGGAGTGCAGCAGCTCTTCGAGCTTGTCGATCCGTGCGTCCTTGCTGCCGGTCTTCCAGGCCAGCAGGTTGGCGTACGGGTTGTTCTCGAGGGACTCCACCAGCAGGGCATCGTCAGTGTTCAGCCCGGCATCAAGGATGTAGTTGCCGTTGATGATGGCCAGGTCCACGGTGGGGTCGGAGAGATCGTTGACCAGCAGCTCAGCCTGGTTCTCCACGAAGTCCAGGTTCATCGGGTTCTGCTCGTCGGTCAGGGAGATCACCGAGGCGTCTTCCGGAACGTCCTTCAGCAGGCCGGCGTCCTCAAGCAGGGCCAGTGCCCGAGCCTGGTTGGACGGGTCGTTGGTGATGGCAACGCGGGCGCCGTCTTCGACGTCGGCGATGTCCTTGTGCTTGTCACTGAACACAGCGTAGGGCTCAATGTGGATGCCTTCGCCGTGCTCGAAGTCGTAGCCCTGGTCTGCGATCTGGGCTTCCAGGTAGGCGGTGTGCTGGAAGTAGTTGGCGTCGATCGAGCCGTCGTCCAGCGAAATGTTCGGGGTCACGTAGTCGTCGAAGGGAACTACTTCGAGTTCCAGCCCGGCGTCGGCGGCGAGGTTGTCTGCCACGTATTCCAGGATGACGGCGTGCGGCTGCGGGCTGGCGCCGACAGTCAGGGTGACCGGGTTGGCGGGATCGAGGCTCTCAACAGCGCTGGAGGAGGATTCAGAACCCCCGCAAGCCGTCAGCGCCAGAGCCGCGGCCACGCCGGTGGCCACGAGTGAAAATGCTTTCCGCATCGGATGCGTTTCCTTTCGAAAGACCTGCCCGGGAGTCCCGGGCAGGCTGTTGTGCAGCTAGCGGCTACTGGCTGCAGGTCCCGTCCGGTGCCAGGGCGCCGGACGGAAGATTGGACGGCGCCGGACTCAGACCCGGGTCCTGGAATCCCCGGCTGCAGGTTCAGCATCGGGGGCAGCCGTCGATGCGGCCGGTGCCGCAGCTTCAGCCCCTGTGCGGGCCGGACGACGACGGCGGCGGGTGGCTCCTGCGGCGGACCGGTGGTCCACGCGGCGGGCCGCAAAGTCTCCGGCGAGCTGGATGATCTGGACGATCGCAACGATGATCACGATCGTGACCACCATGACCGCCGTATCAAAACGCTGCACACCGTAGTTGTACGCGAGCCGGCCCAGGCCGCCGCCGCCGATGATGCCGGCCATGGCGGAGTAGCCCACCAGGGTGACCAGGGTCGTGGTCAGCGCAGCAACCAGGCCGGGCAGTGCCTCGGGCATCAGGACCTTGCGGATCACCTGCATCCGGGTAGAGCCCATGACCAGCGCGGCGTCGATCTTGCCTCCGGCGACATCACGCAGGGAGGTCTCCACCAGCCGGGCGAAGAACGGGATGGTGCCGATGCTCAGCGGCACACACGCGGCCAGCGGGCCGATGGACGATCCCGTCACGATCCGCGAGAAGGGAATCAGGATGACCATCAAGATCGCGAACGGAATGGACCGGGTGATGTTGACGATGATGTCGGAAAGGATCCGGTTGGTAACCGGCATGGGCCGCAGGCCGCCCGGAGCGGACGTGTGCAGGAAAATACCCAGCGGGAGACCGATGAGGACGGTAAAGAAGCCGGAGACTCCCACCATCAGCAGAGTGTCCGCGACCGCCTCGGGAAGGGCCTTGGTGATGCCGGGATTGTTTGCGAGTTCTTCGAGCAGGTTCATGCTGCCACCTCCACGGAGACGCCCTGGCCAGCCAGGTAGGACTGGACTGCATCCATATCGATCCGTTCATCAAGCTGTACGCGCAGCCGGCCGAAGCGCTGTCCGGCGAGGGTTTCAACGCTGCCTGCAAGGACGTTCACGTCCGTGTCGAAGCGGCGGGTGAGCCCGGAGAGCACCGGTTCCGTTGCGTGCTCGCCGACCATCAGCAGCTCCACCACGGGGCCGCCGGATACGGGGGGAGTGGAGGGCAGCGGAATGAGTGCCTTGGCCAGCCTGCCGCCAAGATGCGAGGCGACTTCCTGCAGCGGGCCGTGTTCCACAACCCGTCCGGCTTCAAGCAGGGAGACCGAGTCGCAGATGCGCTTCACCACGTTCATCTCGTGCGTGATGATCAGGACGGTAAGTTCCAGCCGGTTGGTGAGTTCCGAAATGAGGTCCAGGATCTCATCAGTTGTCCGGGGGTCCAGGGCCGACGTCGGTTCATCGCAGAGCAGGACGTCGGGGTGGGCGGCAAGGGCGCGGGCGATGCCGACGCGCTGCCTCTGTCCGCCGGAGAGCTGGGCGGGGTAGGCGCCGGCAAAATCCTGCAGGCCTACCAGGGCCAGCAGCTCGCTGACGCGCTTCTCGATCTCCCGCTTGGGAGTGCCGACGAGTTCCAGCGGATGGGCGACATTGGCCGCAGTAGTGCGGGAGTCCATCAGGTTGGCGTGCTGGAACACCATACCGATGCGCCTGCGGGCCAGGCGGATCTCGGAATCCTTGACGTTAGTCAGTTCCCGGCCGTCAATGGTGACAGTTCCCGACGTCGGGCGGTCAAGCAGCGTTAGGCAGCGGACGAGGGTGGACTTGCCGGCACCGGAATGGCCGATGATGCCGTGGATCGAGCCCTTGGGAACGCTCATGCTGACGCCGTCCAGAGCCACCACATCACGGGAGCCCTGGCGGTAGACCTTGCGCAGGTCGGTAACTGTGATCATTCATCCTCAATGTCTGCGTACGTCGATAGGTGTGCGTGCAGGAAACAGCCCGGGGAGGGGACGCCAACGGCCCGGCTGTGCGGGAAGTGCCTGCCAATCGCGTGACACGGGGCGCTCAGGGGCGCCCGGGCGCCATCAGCGCCTGACACTGTCGTGAATATGTCAATGCTACGCGGGCGGGGCCCACAGCCCGAAATCCGTCCCCCGGATCCGGAGGTGCCGCCGAACTAGCGCGGGGTGAGTTCGAGCACCAGCTGGCCGTCCGCTTCCTCTGCCAGGACTGGAACAGCGGCAGCCGGCACCGATTCGGGCTGCACCGCTGAGGATACGAGCAGAACGGGAGCCTCCAACGGTGCGGGTTTCAGCGGCCAGGTGCCGTCGATGACTGCACCGGGATCACGGCGGCGGAGATACGCCTGGAAACTCGCTGCCTGTTCCGCGGCCCACTGCACCTGCAGGGCGTGCAGGGTGCCGGCATCCTGCGCCATCACAGGGAAGGCGCGTGCGACGGCGGCGCCCACGGCAAGAGTGGCCATGACGTCCGCTGCGGAGGTGTGGGCATTCTCGAAGGCCACCGAATAGTGTTCGGCCATGGCGGTCAGGGTGCGCTTTCCGCGCCGGAAACGGTCCGCCTGCTTGTCCATGATGTAGGGGTCGATCACCGGGAACGGCACCGGGGCCGTGCAGCCGTACCGCTCCGCTTCGCGGGCCAGGACGGTGAAGTCATAGGAGGCGTTGAAAGCCAGGACCGGGATTCCGGCAGCGAACGTCTCCGCCAGCACTGCGCTGATCTGCCGGACGGCCTCGGCGGCACGAATCCCTTCGCTGCGGGCCTTCTCGGTGCTGACGCCGTGGATGGCGGCTGCCTCGGCCGGAATCTCGACTCCGGGGTCCACCAGCCACTCGTGGTGGGACAGGACGTTCCCGGACCCGTCCACCAGGATGATTGAGGCGGTTACGATGCGCGCCAGCTGCGGATCCCGTCCCGTGGTTTCCAGGTCGAAGGATGCTCGGGGGAGTTCGTGCCAGCTCAACATGTAATCAAACCTACCGGCGGGCACTGACATTACCCGGAATCAGCACGCCGGGCGTCGCTAAGCTGGAAGCATGCGGGAGGACTATTCGGAGGCGGTGCTGGCTGTCGCAGCGCTCATTCCACCGGGCCGGGTGCTGGCCTACGGAGACATCGCCGAACTCCTGGGCGCGGGCGGCCCCCGCCAGGTCGGATCGGTGCTGGCCCGCTCCGGGGATTCAGTTCCGTGGTGGCGGGTGATCCGCTCATCCGGCCAGCCGCCGGCGTGCCACGGTCACCGCGCCTGGACACACTACTGCCAGGAAGGAACGCCGCTGAAAGGGCAGATTGAACCGGATGGATCGGGCTACCGCGTGAGTATCCGCGAAGCGCGCTGGCAACCGGAGGAGGCGGACTGGACCGTGCTGGATGCCCTGCGGCACCAGCTCGGCGACGCCGGCATGCGGCCGAATCCGGCAATGTCACCGGGGCATGGTGAAGTGGAGGTATGAGCATCAACCTGCGGCTCGTTCCGCCCGCGGCAGCCGGCCTGCCCGCACCGCGCCTGAGCGCGGACCAGCGTTCCGCCGTCGAGCGTCCCGCCGGAAGCGGACCGCTGCTGGTCCTGGGCGCGCCCGGCACCGGCAAGTCAACTGTCCTGGTTGAAACCGCAGTTCAGCGCATTGAGCACGGTGGCCTGGACCCGGCCGGCGTGCTTCTGCTGGCGCCCTCCCGCCTGGCGGCGGCAGCGCTGCGCGACGCGCTCTCCGCCCGGCTTGAACGCACCATCAGCGCCGCACCGGCACGGACCTGGGCCTCCTACGCCTTTGACGTGATCCGCCGGGCCAAAGCGGAAGGGCTGCTGCCGCACGTGACCCGCGCACCGAAGCTGCTCTCCGGCGCCGAGCAGGACGTGATCATCAAGGAACTGCTGGCCGGCCATGGGCAGAACGGCGTGCCGCAGCTGCCCTGGCCGGAATCCCTTTCCCTGGCACTGGGGACCCGCGGGTTCCGGCAGGAGATCCGCCAGCTGTTTGACCGCGTGATTGAACTGGGCCTGGCACCGGCGGACCTGGAAGACCTCGGACGCCGGTACGCCAGACAGGACTGGGTGGCCGCTGCGGCACTGTACGGCGAGTACCGGGACATTCTGGACCTTCGGATGCCCGAAGCCTTTGATCCGGCCGGGATCATCACCACGGCAACGGACATCCTCCTCTCCGAACCGGATTTCCTGGCTGCGGAACACAACCGGCTGCAGCTGGTCCTCGTCGACGACCTGCAGGAAGCCAACGGGGCCATCTACCGGTTGCTGGGCGTACTCGCCAGGGACCGGGACGCGGTGGTCACCGCCAGCCCGGACACGGTTGTCCAGGGATTCCGCGGCGCCCGGCCCGAACTTCTCGGCACTCTTAAGGAAGAGCTCGGCGCGGACCTCCAAACCGCAGTGCTCAGCACCCAGCACCGGATGGCCGGGCCCGCCGCCGCTGCCTGGCACCGGGCCGCGTCCCGTATCTCCGTGGTGCCGGGTCTTGCACAGGCACGTACGGCAGCCGGACGGGCAGAGACCGGCCCAGCGGAGAACGAGGTTCCCGCGTCAGCAACGGCGCACGTAGTGGACTCACCCATGCACGAACAGCGCTACGTGGCCCAGCGCATCCTTGAGGAGCAGCTGCTGCACGGCCGCCGCCTGGAAGACATCGCCGTGATCGTCCGCACCGGCGGCCAGCTTGCCCGCATTCAGCGCTACCTCATCAGCCAGGGCATCGAGGTGCGGGTACCTGTAGCGGAGAAGGCAGTCCGCGACGAAGCGGCTGTGCGGCCCCTGCTGGATGCCTTCGCCGTGGTACTTGATCCTGACCTCCTTACCCCTGAACTGGCTGTTTCGCTGCTGACCTCGCGGATCGGCGGAGCTGGATCCCTGGACCTGCGCCGGCTGCGGCAGGCCCTGCGCCGCGAAGAACTCCGTGCCGGAGGAGGGCGCAGCTCCGATGCCCTGCTGGTGGAAGCCCTGGTGGACCCGCTTTCCGACTCCGGGCTGGCACTGGCCGGATTGGGCTGGGAAGCCGGTGCCGCGAAACGGCTGGCCGCCATGCTGCGTGCGGGGCGGCAGGCCGCAGAGCAGCCGGGCGCCAGCGCCGAGACCGTGCTGTGGGCCCTGTGGTCTACCTCCGGGTGGTCCAAGAAGTGGGCCGAAGCCGCCCTCTCCGGGGGATCCACCGGGCTCCGGGCTGACCGGGACCTGGACGCGATCATGGCCCTGTTCCAAACGGCTGAACGCTATGTGGACCAGCTGCCCGGCTCCACGCCGGAACAGTTCCTGGACTACCTGACCAGCTCCGAGCTGCCCATGGATACGCTGGCGGCGCGGGCACAGCAGCGCGACGCCGTCGAACTCCTCACACCGGCCAGTGCCGCCGGCAGGGAATGGCCGGTGGTGATCGTCGCAGGCATCCAGGAAGGCGTCTGGCCCAACCTCCGGCTGCGCGGCGAGCTGCTCGGCAGCGGTGACCTGGTGGCCGCCGTCGAGTTCCCGGATAGGGACTACCGCAGCTCCCGCAGCCCGCAGACGCTGATGCAGGCCACGAGGTATGACGAGCTGCGCAGCTTCTCCACCGCACTCTCCCGCGCCCGGGACGTGCTGATCTGCACGGCAGTGTCATCGGAAGACGAGCAGCCGTCCCAGTTCCTGGACCTGGTGGATCCGCTTCCCGATGGTGTGGCAGTGCGGCCCCGCACTGAGGTGCTGCGGCCGCTGACGCTGCGCTCCCTGGTGGCGGAACTGCGGGCCCACGCCCAGCAGGCGGAGATCCACCCCGAGGATGCCCGGGAAGCCGCGCAGCACCTGGGCCGTATGCTCCGGCACCCGGTCCCGGTGCCCGGCGCGCATCCGGGCCAGTGGTGGGGCCTGCTGCCGCTCTCAAGCACCGGACCGGTGCTGCCGCCGGACGCTCCCATCCCGGTCTCGCCCTCGAAGGTCGACGCCGTGACGAAGTCACCCCTGAGCTGGTTCGTTTCAGCGGTTGGCGGGGAACAGGCCACCGATTTTGCCCGTTCCCTGGGAACGCTGGTGCACGCGATTGCCCAGGAGATGCCCGATGCGACGGGCACGGAGTACACACAGGAACTGCGGCGCCGCTGGCCGTCACTGGGAATGAAGGACTCCTGGGAAGGCAAAATGGACCTCAAGCGGGCTGAGGCCATGGTGGGGAAACTGGCCGAGTACGTGATCGAGATGCGCCGGGGCGGGCGGAACCTGGTCGCCGTCGAAAAGGATTTCGAAGCCTCGATCCCGGTGGAAGTCCGCGGCGCCGTCCGGACAGCCCTGCTGCGCGGACAGATCGACCGGCTGGAACAGGACGCCGCCGGACGGGCCTACATTGTGGACCTCAAGACCGGAAAGTCTGCTCCCAAAAAAGCCGACCTGGAAGGACACCCGCAGCTGGCCGCCTATCAGGAAGCCGTCCGCCAAGGGGCGCTGGAGGATGTTCCCGCTGTGCCCGGGGGAGCGGCCCTGGTGCAGCTGGGCACAACGTCCAAGGGGGTCTCCGTTCAGGAACAGCCTCCGCTGGGTCCCGAAGATAAGAGCGCCCTGGCCATGATCGAGGAAGCCGCCGCCCTGATGTCCGATAACACGTTCGACACCGTCCACGACCCGGCCCGCAGCGGGTATGGAGGCCACGGCTGCCGCCTGCCGGAGATCTGCCCGCTGTGCACCGAAGGAAAGCAGGTCACCGAATGACGCTGGACGTAAGCGGCAGTGTGGAGGCAGGCGCCCCCTTCGTGCCGCAGTACTCCGCGCGGACGCTGGCTGAAATGCTGCATGACGGCCCGCCGGACGAGGTGCAGTACCCCACGGCGGCCCAGCAGGAGATTATCGAGGGGCCGCTGGAGCCGCTGCTGGTGGTGGCAGGCGCCGGGTCCGGCAAGACCAAGACCATGGCAGACCGCGTGGTCTGGCTGGTCGCGAACAAGCTCGTGGCACCCGAGCAGATCCTGGGCGTTACCTTCACCCGCAAGGCTGCCGGTGAGCTGGCCAGCCGGATCCGCGGCCGGCTGCGGCTGCTGGAACGGACATTGGGGGAGGAAACCAAAGACGCCCAGCTTGAGGCAGCGGTATCCACTTACCACTCCTATGCCAACGGCATCGTGAACGATTACGGCCTGCGGATCGGCGTCGAACGGGATTCAGTGATGCTGGGCGGCGCCCAGTCCTGGCAGCTGGCCAACGAGGTGGTGGAGGCCTACACCGGGGACTACGAACACTTCACCGCCGCCAAGTCCACACTGGTGAATTCCGTGCTGCAGATGGCCTCGGAATGCGCCGAACACCTGCTGACCCCCGCGCAGGTGCGTGCCGAAATCCAGAGCCACCTGGACCAGGTACTGGCCCTGCCATACCAGGCGGGCAAGACCAAGGCAGCAACCAAGGGCGTCCGGGACCTGGTGTCCAAACTCCAGACACGCATCTCCGTGACCGAACTCGTGGAGGCCTACCAGCGGGCCAAGGCCGAACGCAGGCAGCTGGACTTCGGGGACCTGGTGGCTCTCGCTGCCCGGATTGCCAAAGAGATCCCCGAGGCCGGGGAGATGGAACGCGCCAAGTACAAGGTGGTGCTGCTGGACGAGTTCCAGGACACCTCCCACGCTCAGATGGTGCTGTTCTCGACACTCTTCGGCGACGGCACCCCCGTCACTGCCGTGGGCGATCCGCATCAGTCCATCTACGGATTCCGCGGAGCCTCAGCCGGACAGCTGGGGACCTTCCGCGAGCACTTCCCGCGGCTGCTGCCCGAAGGCGGCCGGACACCTGCCGGGGTAGCCAACCTGTCCGTGGCCTGGCGGAACTCCACCTCCATCCTGGCTGCCGCCAACGCGGTCTCAGGCCCCCTGAACAAACCGGCACCCTGGCCCGGAGCCAGAACACCCCTGGACGTCCCCGAACTGCAGGCCAAGCCGAAACCCCCGGTGGGGGACGTGTACCTGGGCCGGTACCTCAGCGAAAAAACAGTGACCCTCCCGGACGGAACGGTAAGCGTGGGAGAAGCCGAAGCGCTTGCCGCCCAGATCGCGAACGTCCGCGCCCACTGGTTCCGGCATCCGAGCCATGAAACGGACAGCCGGGGCAACACCCTGCCGCCGACGGTGGCAGTGCTGTGCCGCGGAAAAAAACAGTTCGACCCTATCCGCCGGGCACTGGAAGACCTGGGCATCCCCGTGCAGATCGTAGGCCTGGGCGGCCTGCTTTCAACCCCGGAGATCGTCGACCTGCTCGCCGTGCTGCGTGTCCTGAGCGACCCCGGACGTTCCGACTCGATGCTCCGTATCCTCGCCGGAGCCCGCTGGCGCATTGGACCGGCAGACCTGATGGCGCTGGCAGACTGGTCCCGGCACCTCGTCCGGGTGCGTGAACGCGCGATGAACGTCCGCGAGATCGCCGACGTGCACGGACCCGATGAAGGCGGTGCAGCCGTCGTCGAAACCGACCTTGCGGAGGCCGGCAGCCTGGTCGAAGCGGTGGATTACCTGCCCAAGCCGGGCTGGACCTCCAGCGCCGGCCGCTCGCTCACAGCCGAAGGACTCGCACGCCTGGGAATGCTGCGGGATGAACTGCGCGAACTGCGCGCCTATGTGGGGGAAGACCTCACGACGCTCATCGGCGAAGTGGAGCGGCGGATCCTGCTGGACATCGAGGTTGCCGCCAAACCCGGGATCAGCATCCACGAATCCAGGCGGAACCTCGACGCGTTTATCGATGCCGCGGCGACCTTCAGCGCTTCGGCAGACCGTGTGGACCTTGCCGCGTTCCTGGCCTGGCTGGAGGTAGCGGACGAAGAAGAGAACGGACTTCCCGTTACTGCGCTGGAAACCTCGCGGGAAGCGGTCCAGCTGCTGACTGTGCACGCCTCCAAGGGCCTGGAATGGGATGTGGTTGCCGTGCCCGGTCTTTCCGAAGGCCAGTTCCCGAATGACAAGGACTCGCGCTGGAGCAGCGGCAATGCCGCTGTTCCCTGGAACCTGCGCGGTGACGGTCCGGACCTGCCCCAGTGGGACTGGGAACAGTCGGACCAGAAGTCCTGGCTGGACGCAGAGAAACTCTTTGCGGACGACGCCCGTGCCCATGCCGAGCGTGAAGAGAGGCGACTCGCCTACGTGGCGTTCACCCGTGCCAAGGACATTCTCTTCTGCACCTCAAGTGCCTGGGGCGGCGGGCGGAGCAAACCCACCGAGGCCTCGCGCTATCAGCTTGAACTATACGAACTGGGCAAGGCCGGGGCCCCCGGATTCCATCTGCTCTCCTGGCTCGAACCGGAAGACCAGGGGGATGAAAACCCTGCCAACGCAGTCGCGGAGCGGGCCAGCTGGCCCAAGGACCCGCTGCCGGCCCAGAGGCGGACAGCAATGGAAGCAGCGGCCGCTGCGGTCCTGGCTGCAGCGGCGGCTCCTGCACAGACGGAGCTTGACCGGGAAGGCGCCGCTGCTGGCGGACAGGCCGGCCCTGAGGATACCGGTGTCTTTGAACCCCGGCGCTGGGGTAGGGACGTTGAACTTGTCCTGGCCCGGCACCGTGCTCCGGATGAGGTCATGGAGGTGGAGCTGCCTGCCCACATTTCGGCCTCAATGCTGGTTGACCTGCAGGACGATCCGGAAGCCGTGACCCGGCAGCTGCGCCGTCCGGTTCCGCGCGAGCCGGGCATGGCGGCACGGAAGGGAACCGCATTCCACGCCTGGATCGAGGAGTACTTCGGCCGCAGCGGCATGCTCGACATCGACGAGTATCCGGGTGCTGCAGATGCGTACGTTGACGAGGCCTACCAGCTTGAAGACATGGTTGCGACCTTCGAGGCCTCGGAGTGGGCGTCCAGGACGCCGGCCTACATCGAAGTGCCCGTTGAAACCCGCGTGGACTCCGTGGTGGTCCGTGGACGGATCGACGCCGTTTTCCAGGACGATGACGGTGGCTGGGACCTGATCGACTGGAAGACGGGCGCTCCGCCTTCCCAGGACAAGCTGGCGGTCCGCTCCGTGCAGCTGGCGGTCTACCGGCTTGCCTGGTCCCGGTTGAAGGGAGTTCCGCTGGAGAAGGTGCGGGCGGCGTTCTACTACGTGGCAGCGGATAAGGTGATCCGTCCCCACAATCTGCTGGGGGAGGCCGAGTTGGAACGGATCATCGTCGGCTCGGCAGGTCAGTAGAGGCCTCAACACGCGGCAGTGCCGCTGTCCGGATGGACGGCGGCACTGCTTGTTGTGTGCTGCAGCGGTACTTCTCCTGCCGCGGGTCTGTCCTGGGCTGCGGCGACTAGGGAGTGGCGCGCCTTAGTGTGCCGTAGGATCCCGCTGCCAGGACCACTCCGCCGAGCAGCAGCCAGCCGGAGAGGGAGAGCGGGGTCAGCTGCATGAACCAGGCACCGACTGAGGCCCAGGAGTCCGTGAAGGAAGCCGCGGCCACTGCCCCCAGGATGATGAGGCCGAACCCGACCAGGGCTGCTACCAGTCCTGCCGTGCGCCACCGCCGGTAGACGGTGGCGAACCAGAAGCCAAACATAAACAGCAGGATGGTCAGGGCGAAATACAGCAGGATCTGAACCCACCAGGCGGCTTCCGCGATCCACGGAATCGCGAAGATGTTTCCGTCCACGCCCCACCCGTTGGTGGCCTGCTCCACCAGACCGAGGAGCCAGTACAGCACCCCCAGGCCAAGAGCCAGCGCGGAGAAAAGGCCCAGGGTGCCTACGTAGAAGGACCTGCGGCTGACGCTCATGGCCTGGGAAAACGGGAAGGTCAGGCTGAGCGACTGCACTCCGGCCGCCAGGAAGTACCACATCACGGCCTGGCCGGAGAATGCCATCCGGGTTCCCTCTCCCGAATCAGCAGGGATCATAGCGAGGATCGCGATCGCAATGAGCGTGGAGGAGACCAGGATGATGCCGGGGATTCCCAGGTAGAGCCATTTGTTCAGCATCTGCATACGCGCGACGGCGAGGGGACGGTTCATCGCAGGACCTCCAGATCCTTCTCATTGTTTTCTGCGGCGGAGCCGTAGTGTTCGTTGGCTTTGAGTGTGCGGCGGATGATGAGCTGCTGCAGCGATACCGGGGCAAGTTCCAGGCCCAGTGCCCGGGCCCGGGCCCGGTCATCGTCAGACAGCGGGGTGTCCACAGTGACGGAGGCCAGCGCGCCGAGTCCCTCCCGGTGCAGCACGGGCCGCACGGCAACGAACTCCTCCACCGCAGAGGACTTGCCGGCAACCGCGAAGGCGGAGCCTGTGATCGCCTCCACCTCGTCATTCATCACGATGCGGCCGCGGTCAATGACGATGACGTGCTCCAACAGGTTGGCCACTTCATCGATCAGATGGGAGGAAAGGATGATCGTGCGCGGATGGTCTGCGAAATCGGTAAGCAGACGGTCGTAGAAGAGCTGCCGGGCAACGGCGTCGAGCCCCAGATACGGTTCGTCGAAAAATGTCAGCTCGGCCCGCGACGCCAGTCCGATGATCACACCCACAGCGGAGAGCTGTCCGCGGGAGAGCTTCTTGATCCGGTGCTTCTTGGGCCGGGGGAGCTGGAAGTCCTCAAGCAGGGTCTGGGCAAGCCCGGCGTCCCAGTTGGGGAAGAACATGGCCGCGGCGTCCAGGGCGTTCCGGACGGTGAAGTCGTCCGGGTATTTCTGGGATTCCCGGACGAAGCAGAGGCGGGAGAGGATGTGCTCGTTTTCGAACGGGTTACCGCCGAAGACCCGGACCTCGCCGGAGGAAGCGAACCCCTGGGCGGTCAGGATGGACATCAGGGTGGTTTTTCCGGCGCCGTTGCGGCCAAGAAGTCCGTAGATGCGGTTGGGTGCAATGTCCAGACTGACGTTGTCCAGTGCGGTTTGGTCCTTGTAGCGGCGCGTTAGTCCGCGGGTTTCTATGACGTTCATGGTGCCGGGGTCCCTTCGTGTTCAGCGGCACTGCGTTGGATAAGGGTGGTGAGTTCCTCCAAGCCGATCCCGAGCTTCCGGGCTTCCAGGTGGAGGGGCTGGACAAACTGGCGGTAAAACTGGTCCCGGCGCTTGGCCAGGACGGTTTCCCGGGCGCCGGGCGCAACGAACATTCCGATGCCGCGGCGCTTGTACAGGAGGCCTTCGTCGACCAGAAGGTTTACTCCCTTGGCAGCCGTGGCCGGGTTGATCCGGTAGAACGCGGCGAACTCGTTGGTTGAGGGCACCTGTCCCTCTTCCGGGAGCACCCCGTCGAGGATGTCCCCTTCGATCCGTTCGGCGATCTGCTGGAAGATCGGCTTGCTGTCATCGATCACTGGATCCCCCTTCAGCTTGACTGGTCCATCACTTGACTAACTAACCATGGAACCATGTGGTTGGTCAAGAGGCGGCGAAAACAACCCTGGGAACTGTCCCGTGACGTCAAAAGAGCCCGTCTGCATCAGCAGACGGGCTCTTTGGGTGCCGCAGGCGAGAAAGAGATCAGCGGGGTTTGGTGTCTTTCGTAACCGCGGCGGCGTCCGGGGCGGCAGCGGATCCGGACTCCGCGACGGGAAGCGGAATAGCCGACGTCGCCGGCTCGGCTTCCAGTATTCTGTCCGGGGCCTGTTCGGCCTGGTTCGGTTCCTTGTCCGGCGATGCACCGGACTGTGTCTCTCCGGTCTGTGTCTCACCCGTTTTCGATTCGCCGGCCTGTGTTGCGCCGGTCAGTGTCTCAGTGGCCTGCTGTTCGCCGCCTGCCGGCCCGGCTTCCGCCTCGGCGGCTGGTGCTGCTGCCGGTGAGGCGGCCGGGATCGGCATAACGCTTACCTTGCCTGCTCCTGTTTGCGCGGGGGTGCTGGTCCGTACGGTGCCGGTGCCCGTGGAAGGCGCCGGCGCATGCGCAGGCGAAACCGGGGGTTCAGGGGCTGCTGCGGCTTCGGCTGCGGCAGCTTCCTGCTCAAGGATGTCTGCTTCCAGTGTGGCCAGCATTTCTTCGGCTTCTTCGACCATCGACGGGTTCTCGGCGGCGAGCCCGCGCACCAGCCACTGGGCCAGTGCGAACTCGGCTGAGAGCGCTGCACGCCGAATCAGGTGCGGGTCGACGGCGTCGGGACGGGCAGCCACGTAGGCGCTGTGGACCGTGTCCGTGAACTCTGAGTTGTTCGCGGCGATCAGCCAGGCAAAGTCGTCCGCCGGGTCTCCAATACGCAGATCGGTCCAGCCGTTCACCGCGCTGATCCGTCCGCCGGAGATCAGCAGGTTGTCCTCGTGCAGGTCCCCGTGGACCACGGTGGGACTGAACCGCCAGAGGCCAACGTCTTCCAGCGCGTGTTCCCAGCGGCGCAGCAGAGTGGCGGGAATCTTCCCGGTGGTCGCGGCCTGGTCCAGTTCGTTGAGCTTGCGCTGCCGGAACTCGTTGGCAGTGTAGCTGGGCAGGTCTGCGTTGTTTACCAGTGACTGCGGCAATGCATGGATGGCTGCCATGGTGCGGCCGATGTCGGCGGCCAGGTCTTTGCCGGCGGCAGCGAGTTCGTCAATGTCCCGGGTGGACCCGGGCAGGTGCGAGTACACGAAGGTGCAGAGCTGGCCAATCCGGACAGTGCCGGCAACGTAGGGCAGGGCGAAGGGCAGCTCTGCCCTTACCGCGGGCACGAATGCGCGCAGAACCAGGAGCTCTGTCTCCAGCCGCATGCTGGCTTCCACATGCTTGGGGGAACGCACCCGCCACTGCTTGCCGGCGTCGTCCACCAGCAGGGCGGAGTCGAAGTCCGCCGCGTCGTCGGGCGAACCGGCCACGCCGGTAAGCGCCAGCGCCGGTACGGCGGCGCTGGCCAGGGCTGCCAATTCCATGGGTGTGCGTTTCACACCTTCAACCGTAGGTGCAGATGTGTCGGGAGTAACCCATAGGCACCGGCGAGTCGGAAGAGCGTGAGGAAAAACTCAGGGTTCAGAGCCCCGGCATCCACCGGCAGCGGACGGCTTTCTGATTGGGGTCCCGAAGTAAGTACGGTAGGGGTATGAGCAGTCCGTTACGCACGCCAGACTCCCCGCAGCTTGGACGACTTCCGCTTGCCCGCGGTGCGATTGACCGCGGCAGTGAGCGCAGGACCTCCGAAGAACTCTTCGAGACGGTCCGGGCCCTCGAGACCACACGCGTTATGTACTTCTCGAAGGGGAAAGCCCTTGTCCGGGAGGACACGCTGGTGCTGGATCCTGTGGGGCCGGACGGGTTCGGCGAGGAACCGGTGTACCTGGGCCGCACGCTGGAGGACGGCTCGGTGCCCGCCGGCGCGGACATCGTGATGGTGACCCTGCCCGAACCTGACCCCGGAATGGAGGACGACGGCGCCCGCTGGGCCGGGCTGCGCGACGTCGCGGTCACGCTTGGTTCGCTGGACGCGGGGCTGTTCGTTGAGGCGTGCGCCGTTGCCAACTGGCATGCCACGCACACACACTGCCCGCGCTGCGGTGCGCCCACGCGGATGGAACAGGGCGGCTGGGTCCGCCGCTGCACCGAAGACGGCAGCCAGCACTTTCCCCGCACGGATCCCGCCATCATTGTGGCCATAACCGATCCCTCAGACCGGATCCTGCTGGGCCGCGCGGCAGCATGGCCCGGAAACCGCTACTCAACGCTCGCCGGCTTCGTCGAACCGGGGGAGTCACTGGAAGCCGCGGTGATCCGCGAAGTCGCGGAGGAATCCGCCGTCGTGGTCCGGAACCCGCAGTATCTCGGCTCCCAGCCGTGGCCGTTCCCCTGCTCGCTGATGCTCGGTTTCTGCGCGGAGGCCGACGGCACCGAACCGCAGGCCGACGGCGTCGAAATGGCTGACGTGCGATGGTTTACGCGCAAGGAGCTCACCGACGCGGTCGCCGCCGGGGAGATCGGCATCCCCTCCTCCATCTCCATCGCCCGGAACCTGATTGACCGCTGGTACGGCGGACCCATTCCGGAACCGGAGGGCGGCCAGTGACCACCGATACCCTGGAAGCACGCATCCTCGCCGGGCTGGACGACGAGCAGCGGGAGGTCGCCACCACGCTGACCGGGCCGCTCTGCGTCCTTGCCGGGGCCGGCACCGGCAAGACCCGTGCCATCACGCACCGCATGGCCTATGGAGTCCACTCCGGTCTCTACAAGCCGCAGCAGGTTCTGGCCGTTACCTTCACCGCCCGTGCAGCCGCGGAAATGCGCACCCGTCTGCGGGACCTTGGAGCCGGGGGAGTGCAGGCCAAGACTTTCCATGCTGCCGCCCTGAAGCAGCTGCAGTACTTCTGGCCGCAGACCGTTGGCGGGCCCCTTCCCGGGCTGCTGGACCACAAGGCCCAGCTCATCGCCGAAGCCGCCCGCCGGCTGCGGCTCTCCACTGACCGCGCCGCGATCCGCGACGTGGCGGCGGAAATCGAATGGGCCAAGGTTTCGATGCTGACCCCGGACAGCTATGTCCGGGCCGCCGCCGGCCGTGACGCCCCGGCCGGATTCGACCTCACCACAGTGTCCCGCATCTTCCAGTCCTATGAGGACGTGAAGGTGGACCGCAACGTCATCGACTTCGAGGACGTCCTGCTGATCATCGTGGGCATCCTGCAGGAGGACGAGCGGGTGGCAGCAACCGTCCGCGCCCAGTACCGCCACTTTGTGGTTGACGAGTACCAGGACGTTTCCCCGCTCCAGCAGCGCCTGCTGGACCTGTGGCTGGGGGAGCGGGACGAGCTCTGCGTGGTGGGCGATGCCAGCCAGACCATTTACTCCTTCACGGGAGCCACCTCAAGGCACCTGCTGGAGTTCACCCACCGCTTCCCCGGTGCCGAGGTGGTGAAGCTGGTTCGTGACTACCGGTCCACCCCGCAGGTGGTTAACCTGGCCAACCGGATCCTGGCCGCCCGCACGGCCGAGGGAGAGCGCTCGCGGAACGCCCCGCCGTGGCCGGAACCGCTTGAACTCATCGCCCAGCGGCCCGCCGGCCCTGAGCCGGTCTTCACGGAGTGCTCCGACGACGAGGCAGAGGCCGCTCACGTTGCCGGAGCCATCCGCAAACTGCTTGACGACGGCGTCGAGGCCAGTCAGGTCGCCGTCCTGTTTCGTACCAACGGACAGTCGGAGGCCTACGAGCAGGCGCTGGCCAGTGCCGGAATCGGCTACCAGCTCCGCGGCCGCGCACCGGTGATTGCCCCCCCCGGCGGGCGGGACGCGCTGCAGCAGCAGCGGGCTGCCGCCCCCGCC
>NZ_JAXIOM010000042.1:0-35848 GCF_049311025.1 Arthrobacter sp. 3Tela_A | reverse complement strand
TGTTTATAAGAGACAGGGTCGGGGCGGTCCAGCCAGTCGGGGGCGGGAGTCGCGGAGGACAGGGCTGCGGAGACGGCGGCGGCCGGGATACGCTGTTCGGCCAGGTCGTAGGCGGTGGGAGTGGTGCGTGGCACGGTATCTGCTTTCGATCGGTGGTGGTTCGCAGGTGTCTGCAGGGCGCGGATCAGGCCGGACGGTAGCCCGTGGTTTCCGGCGGGACGGCATGGCGGATCATCAGGTGGCGGGTCACCGAGTAGTCCAGCAGCGGTTCGATGCTCATGTCCTTGCCGAAACCGGAGCCCTTCACTCCGCCGTGCGGTGCCTCCGAGGCCAGCGGCAGGTGGTCATTGATCCAGGTGACGCCAACCTCCAGCTGGTGGCTGACGCGGATGGCACGCCCGACGTCGGCGGTCCAGACCGAGGACGCCAGCCCGTAGGCGCTGTCGTTGGCCAGCGCGACGGCGTCGTCCTCCGTGTCGAAGGGCAGGGCAACCAGCACCGGGCCGAAGATCTCGCCCTGCACCAGTTCCGAGGACTGCCCGGCACCCACCACGAGGGTGGGCGGGAAGTAGAAGCCCGGCCCCTCCATGGGCGAACCGCCCTCCAGCGCCTGGGCACCGGCGTCGACCGCGCGCTGCACAAACCCGGCAACCTTCTCCCGGTGCGCGGCGGAAATCAGCGGGCCGATGTGCGTGGCGGGATCGTGCGGATCACCGATGTTGATGCCCTTGAGCTCCGCGCGCAGGGCGGCAATGGCGTCGTCGAAAATGCTGCGGTGGATGTAGACGCGGGTGGCCGCGGTGCAGTCCTGGCCGGTGTTGTAGGTGGCGCCCAGGGCGACGGCACGGGCCATCTGGGCCACGTCGGCGTCGGCAAAGACCAGCGCCGGAGCCTTGCCGCCCAGCTCCAGGTGTACACGCTTGACGTCCTTGACCGCTCCCTGCATCACTGCCCGTCCGGTGGCCGTGGATCCGGTGACCGAGACCATGTCCACTCCGCGGTGTCCGGCCAGGGCGGAGCCGATGTCCCCGCCGCCGGTCACCACGTTCAGCACGCCCGCGGGCAGGCCGGCCGAGGCAGCCAGTTCGGCCAGGCGGAGCGTGGACCCGGGAGTCAGCGGAGCGGGCTTGAGGATCACGGTGTTGCCGGCGGCCAGCGCGGGGCCGGCCTTCCACAGGGCCATGATCAGCGGGAAGTTCCACGGCGTGATGCCGGCAACCACACCCACCGGGCGGCGCACCATCATGGAGGTGTAACCGTCGGAGAACATGCCGGCACCGGTGCCGTCCACGGACCGGGCCGCGCCGGCGAAGAAGCGCAGGTTGTCAGCGCCAAACGGAATCTCGCCGTCCAGCACGGTGGTCCAGGGCTTGCCGCCTTCGGTCACTTCGCGCTCGGTCAGCGCCTCGGCGTCCTCCTCCAGCGCGTCTGCCAGCTTCAGCAGCACGCGGGCACGCTGGCCCGGGGTCTGCGCGGCCCAGCCTGCGGCGGCGTCGCGGGCGGCAGCGACAGCGGAGTCGACGTCGTCCACGGTGGACGCGGTCAGCGTGCCTGAGACTTCGCCGGTGGCGGGGTTGATGAGCTCCTGCACCTCGCCGTTGGAAGCGCGGTAGTCGTTGGAGATGAAAGTTCCGGATGCCATGGTGGTTCCTTGCATTGGTGGTGATTGTGGATCGGTGAAGCGGAGCGGATCAGTGCGCGGCGGCGACGTTCTCCAGTGCGGTGGCAGCGGCGGAGAGGCCGTCCGCGGCGCGGATCCGTTCCCCGGCTGCGCGGCAGCGGGCCTGCAGGTCCGCATCATTGAGCAGGTCGGCGATTGAGCCCAGCAGTTCCTCCGGGGTGCAGGTGTAGGTGTCCAGCCGGCGGCCGTAGCCGGATTCGTGGACGCGCTGGGCGTTGTCGTACTGGTCCCAGAACAGCGGCAGCAGGATCATCGGCTTGCCGAAGTGCAGTGCTTCGGTGGTGGTGTTGTTGCCGCCGTGCGTGATGACCAGGTCAACCTCCGGGATGATGCGGGTCTGCGGCAGGAATTCCGCGCCCCACATGTTCTCCGCCAGGGTGATTTCGTCCGCCAGCGGGCCCTTGGAGACGATGAAGTTGTAGTCACCGGCGGTGCCGAGGATATCCACGGTGCGCTGCATGAGGTCGACGTCGGCGCCGCCGAGGGAGCCCAGGCTGAAGTAGATCAGCGGCTTGGTGCCGTCCGTGAAGTGCTCGGGAAGTTCGACGGCGGACTCGGTCTCCCGCACGGCGGAGTCCACGCGGGTCCAGCTGCCGTCCAGCGGGCGGCGGGCGGTGTAGTCCAGTTCCTGCGGGTAGACGTAGATGTTGTGCACGCCGGAGTGGATGAACTCCATGCGGGGCAGCGCCGGCGCGCCCTGTTCCTGGACCCAGGCGTTGAAGTCTTCCCAGAGGTCCTTGTGGGTGCGCTCGTATTCGGCCCGGTATTCTTCCCAGCCGGTTTCATCATCCTGGCCCAGGCCGGAGTAGGCCGGAGCGATCCCGGGACCCGGAACTTCCAGCGGATTGCAGGAGACGATCCGCACGAACGGCTTGCCCGCGGTGACCAGCGCGGGAAATGCCACCACGTTGTCTTCGATGATTACATCCGGATTCACTTCGGCGATTATGCGGCGCAATTCAGGCTCGCAGTATTTGGCGCCGTCAATCGCACCTTCCCAGATAGGCCGGATAACTGTTTCCGCCTGTTCCAGGGTGGATTTCCGGAATTCCGGGGAGATTGCCTTGATGTATTCCTTCCAGAAATCACCGGCCTCCGCCTCGCCGTCCTCTGCCGGGGGAGCGAAGTCCACCAGCGCCTCTTCGAAGCCCAGCGGGGCGAGTTTGCCCTGCCAGGACGATTCGGCGGCGAAAACCACCCGGTGCCCGCGCTTCAGGAGTTCGTTGCCGATTCCAATGCAGTTATTCGTGGGCCCGTAGGCACTTTCCGGCATGAAAAGAAAAGTACATGAATTTGTCAATGGTGCCTCCTGGAATCAGTGAGTGATGCAAATTACTTTTGAGAAATGCGGCTATTGCGGCGGACGTGCCCTAGGGTGGTGAATCAGTCCAATCGAGGAAGGTTTTACATGGCACGCCCGAAGAACCAGACCGCACGCCGCAGCGAAATCGTGGCGGCCGCGCAGCGGGCGGTGGCCAAACACGGTCCGGACGGAGCGCGCCTGAACCGCGTTGCCGAGGAAGCGGGGCTGACCAGCGGGGCAGTGCTGTACTACTACCCGAACCTGGACGACCTGATGCTGGAGGCCAATCGGGAAGCGATGGAACGCTTCTACGAACAGCGCGTGCAGATGCTCGCCGCCCTGCCGGATGACCCGGCCGCGAGGCTGCTGGCCCTGATCCGCTCCGGCCTGCCGTCCGGCCCGGATGATGCGCAGGTGGCCATGCTCTGTGCCCTGGGCGGATCCGCCGGCAACAACCCGGTGACCGCCACCCTGCTGACCTCGCTGTACGAGCGGCAGGTCGGCATGTACCTGGTGGTCCTGGAGCAGGGAGCCGCCCGCGGAGTGTTCACCCTGGCGCAGGACCCGCTGACCGTGGCACGGAACCTGGTGGCCCTGGAAGACGCCTACGGCTACCGGATCATTGCCCGCCACCCCAGCATCGACGCCGAGACGGCCGCCGGGCTGATCGCCGACTACGCGCGGATCGCAACTTCTCACGGGCTGACCGTTTCCTGAGCCGCGGTGCTGCGCTGTGCGGCAGCACGGTCATCCGTCACGGCGACGGTGCGGGCTGCATCAACCACCAGGCCAACCAGCGAACCGCGCTGCGGAACCTGGACCGCGCGGACGTTGCAGGTAAACGGAGCGGCCAGGCCGGGCACCTGCACTGACACGGTGGAGGTGCCGCCCAGGAAGAACGTGTCCACGACGGTGCCCTCCAGCGTGCCTGCGCCGGGCTCGGCCAGGGAAACGTCCTCCGGGCGCACGACGGCGGTGGCTGCCGTCCCGGCCGGCAGCGTGTGGCCGGCGGCGAGCACCAGCCCGGTTTCCAGGGCGATGCCGCCGGCGACGGCGGTGCCGTCCAGCAGGTTGGCGGTGCCGATGAAGTCGGCCACGAACCGGGTGCGCGGCGCAGCGTAGAGCGCCACAGGGGTGTCCACCTGCTCCAGCCGGCCGGCGTTGAGCACCGCCACCCGGTCTGCCATGGACATGGCTTCTTCCTGGTCATGGGTGACCACCACGAAGGTCATGCCGGCCTCATGCTGCAGGCGCTTGAGTTCGAGCTGCATTTCGGCGCGGACCTTGCGGTCCAGCGCGGAGAGCGGCTCGTCCAGCAGCAGCAGGCGGGGGCGCTTGACGATGGCCCGGGCCAGGGCCACCCGCTGGCGCTGCCCGCCGGAGAGCTGTCCGGGCCGGCGGCGGGCGAATTTGGTCAGCCCGATGGTCTCCAGCGCCTCGCCGACGCGGCGGCGAACCTCGGCCTTGCCCACACCCTCGGCCTCCAGTCCGTAGGCCACGTTCTTCTCCACGCTGAGGTGCGGGAAGAGGGCGTAGGACTGGAACATCATGTTTACCGGCCGGCGGTGGGCCGGCAGCCGGGTCAGCGGTTCGCCGTCGAGCAGGATTTCCCCTTCGGCGGGGGTCTCAAAACCTGCGATGGAGCGAAGCAGGGTGCTCTTGCCGCAGCCGGAGGGTCCCAGCAGGGCGAAGAACTCGTTGCCGGCAATGTCCAGGTCAATCCCGTGCAGTGCCTGGACGGAGCCGTAGCTGTGGCTGAGGGAACGCAGCTGCAGCAGCGGCTGGTCAGCGGAAACGGTGTCAGGTCCGGTGGTCATAGTGAATCCGCAATCTTGGTCAGGCGCTGCGTGCCCAGGACCGCCAGGACGGTCAGGCCCAGCAGCATGGTGGCGAGTGCATTGATTTCGGGGGAGACGCCGAAGCGCACCATCGAGTAAATGTTGATGGGCAGGGTGGAGACGGTGGGGCTCGTCGTGAAGAACGCGATCACGAACTCGTCCAGGGACAGCGTGAACGCCAGCAGGCCGCCGGAGATGATGGCCGGTCCGAGCTGCGGAACGGTCACCTTCAGCAGGGTCCGGGCGGGGGACGCGCCCAGGTCCCGGGAGGCTTCTTCCAGTGACGGGTCCACCTGCGCGAGCCGGGCCAGGACGATCGCGGTCACGAACGCCATGGCAAACACGGTGTGGGCCAGGATCACCGAGAGCAGGCCCAGGGTGAAGTTCAGCAGCGTGAACAGGCTCAGCAGGCCGATGGCCAGCAGCAGGTCCGGGAGCATCGCGGGGGCAATTGCGATCGCCCGGATCAGGCCGCCTTTGGTATAGCGGTGGATGCCGACGGCGGTCAGCGTGCCCAGCACGGTGGCCAGGACTGCCGCTGCCGCGGCCACCACCAGGGTGTTGCCCAGGGACGCGAGGATCTCCGGTGAGCGGAACACCTCGGCGTACCACTTCAGTGAGAACCCGGACCAGGAGAACAGGTTGGAGGAGGCATTGAAGGACATGGCGGTGACCACGAGGATCGGCAGGTAGAGGAAGCCGATGGCTGCCCAGAACGGCACCCGCAGGTGCCAGCCCTGACCGGGCCGCGCGCCCCGGCGTCGTACGCTTTTCGTTCCGGCCGGGCGGGGGGACGCGGCGGTGCCGGATGAGGCTGCGGTGGTGCTCATGCGTCCGCCTGCCGTGGGGTCTTGCCTTCACTGACGGCGCGGGAGGCGCGCTGCTGGAGCACCAGCAGGAGCACCAGGAACGCGGTCATCACCAGTGCCAGGGCTGCGCCGAAGGGCCAGTCGCGGGCCTTGAGGAACTGGTCGCGGATGAGGTTGCCGATCAGCACGGTCTTACCGCCGCCGATCAGCTCCGGAATGATGAAGTTGCCCATTGCAGGCACAAACACAAAGATGCAGCCGGTCAGCGCGCCCGGGGCGGAGAGCGGCAGGGTCACGGTGCGGAAAACCCGGAACGGGGAGGAGCCCAGGTTGGTGGCAGCCTCGGTCAGCTGCGGATCCTGCGAGGACAGCGAGGCGTACAGCGGCAGGATCATCAGCGGCAGGTACATGTACACCAGCCCGACGACGACGGCCGGTTCCGTGTACAGCATGGCCACCGGTTCAGTGGTGATGCCCAGCCACTGCAGGCCCTGGTTGATCCAGCCGGCGTTGTTCAGCAGCAGGATCCAGGCGTAGGTGCGGATCAGGAAGTTGGTCCAGAACGGCAGCAGGACGGCGATGAGTGCCAAGGTGCGCCAGCGTTTGGGCAGCCGGGAAATGAACAGGGCCGCCGGGTAGCCGATCAGCAGTGCAATGGCGGTGGCGGCACCGGCAATGCCGATGGACTTCAGCACCACGCCCAGGTAGAGGGGGTCCGCCAGGCGGATGAAGTTGTCCAGCGTGAAGTTGTATTCGACGCCGCCAAACCGGCCGCGCTCAAAGAAGGCATAGACGGTGACCAGTGCCACCGGCAGGACGGCCACCACAAACAGCAAGATCCCCCCGGGGCCGAGGAGCGGGACCCCGGCCAGCCTCCGGCGCCCGGCGGCGCCGGAGGCTGCGGAGCGGAGAGCAGGCACGGGAAGCTACTTCGCGGAGATTTCCGTGGCCAGGCGGGTGTATTCGGTGCTGTAGTCGCCGAGGTCGACAATCACTTCCTGCTCAGCCAGTTCGGCAGGGGTTACGGTCAGGTTCGGGTAGGTGGCAAGCAGTTCCGGGTCCAGTGCCTCCATGGCGGCCTTGTTCGGGACCTTGTAGAGGATGTTCTCGGCTGCCCAGGAGTGGACCTCCGGCTCCAGCACGTAGTTCAGGAACGCCATGGCAGCTTCCTTGTTCTGCGAGGACTTCAGCACGGTCATGGTGTCTACCCAGAGATCACTGCCTTCCTCTGGAACCGTGAACTTGATGTTCGGATCCTCGGCGATGCCGTAGTTGCACCAGCCGTCCCAGGCCTCGGTCAGCACGGCTTCGCCTGTGACGAGCTTGGAGTAGAACGTGGTGTCATCGAAGGACAGCAGGGTGGGCTTGGTGGCTGTGAGCTGTTCCTTCACTGCTGCAAGCTCGTCCGGGTTCTCCGAGTTCACCGAGTAGCCCAGTGCCTTCAGCGCCGGCAGTGCCATCCAGCGTTCAGTGGAGAGCATGGTGGTTTTCCCGGCCACGTCAGCGGAGGGCTCCAACAGGTCATTCCAGGAGGTGGGCTCCGCCGGCAGCAGGTCGGAGCGGTAGCAGAGCCCGGTGGTTCCCCACGTATAGGGAAGGGAGAAGGTGTTGCCGTCGTCGTAAGCCATTTCCATGGCCTCGGGGTAGAGGTTCTCAATGTTGGGAATCAGGGAGTGGTCCAGTTCCTGGAGCATTCCGCCCTCATTGAGCGCCTGGGCGTATTGGCCCGAAACGAACGCGACGTCGATTCCGGAGTCTCCGCCGGCGGTCAGCTTGGCCATGATCTCTTCGTTCGTGGCGTGGTGCACGATCTGGACGGGAACTCCCGTCTCTGCCTCGAAGGTCTCGGCCAGGTCCTCGGGGTAGTAGTCGGCCCAGATGCCGACTACAAGCTTCTGCTGGCTGATGTCGGCATCGGGGTCCAGGTCCGCGGACCCGCTTCCTCCGCCGCAAGCCGACAGGGCTAGGACCGCGGTTGCTGCTACTGCGGCGGTCCGTGAAACGCGCTGGAAACTCACGATGGCTCCTACTCTTGCGCTTGTGTCTTAGATCACACCCAAGCTGGGTGGTGAATTGATCTTTGCATTAGAGTTCAGGGAATACAACGGTTATTTCTAGCCGTAACAAGCATTTAACAATCAGTCCTTGAACCTGCGTGCAAGGAATGTGAAGGTGGATTCATGGATGAAGTGAGGGCCGTGCACGGCTGTTTGCGGCTTGAGCCCGACGGCGTCCTGGCCGCACTGGATGCCCGGGGTCTTCCCGCAGCAGCAGGTGCGGGCCTGGCCGCGGACCTCACGGCCGCTGTGCTCGCAGGCGATGCGGGGTCCCTGACGGCCTCTGCCGGCGAGCTGCACGCGGTCCGCACCCGGCTGGCGGCCGGCTCCGGCCTCGAAGAGACTGCCGTGCCCGTGGACATGACCAACCTGTCCGTTGTGGTGGGTCGGGACAAGATCATCAAGCTGGTGCGCCAGTGGGGCGGGGCGGACCGCTCCGCACGGCTGCTGGCCCGGCTGGCGGATGCCGGTGTGGACGCCGTGCCCGGCTACTACGGTTCCCTGGTGTGGGAACATCCCGTGCACGGCCGCAGCACCCTGGCCCTGGTCAGTGCCGTCATTCCGGATGCGGAAGACGGCTGGACCTGGGCCGCGGACGACGTCGCTGCCTGGTTCCGCGGCGGCCCGCTTCCGGATTTTCCAGCCGCGCTGGGACGCCTGACGGCCGAGGTGCATGCGGCACTGTTTGGACCTGACCCGCTGCCGGCACCGGGTGCCGCTGAGGTGCGGGCGCGGGCCGACGGCGTGCTGGACGTTGCGCTGGCGCTCACGGGAGGCGATGCCGGCGCACGGCTCGCGAACCGGGCTGAACGCCTGCGTTCCCTGCTGGCCGCCATCCCCGAAACTGCTGCACCGGCCTTCGACCTGCACGGTGATCTGCACGTGGGGCAGGTGCTGCGCTCAGGGGATAAGTACTGGCTGCTGGATTTCGACGGCGACCCCCAGCTGCCGGACGCCGAACGCGACCGTCCCGACACAGCCGCCCGCGACGTCGCACATCTGGCCGCCAGCCTGGAAATGGTGGCCTCCGTGGCTGCCAAACGCCTGCAGGTGGCAGACACCGCGTCGCTGGACCGGCTCTACGGCTGGGCGCGGAACGCCCAGCAGGAACTGGTCCAGTCCTACCGTGCCGCTGCTGCCGGCGCTGGGTTCCCCGACCTCCTCGATGCCGAAGTGCTGCCCGGACTGGTCGCCGAGCAGCTGCTGCGCGAACTGATCTACGCCCACCGCTTCCTGCCGCGCTGGCAGTACGCCGCCGACGGCGCCATCACCCACCGATTCGAGCGGGATCCCTCCCGCACCGCACAGACAAAGGAGCCCGCGTGGACACCTCCCGCTTTATAGAGGACCTGCAGCAGGTCCCGGACTATCTGGACCGCATGGACGGGCTGCTTGAGGGCGGCTATCCGGGGCTGGCCGAGCTGCCGCCCGCCGGACGGATCCTGATCCTGGGCATGGGGTCCAGCGCCTATGCCGCCGCCACCGCTGCCCGGAAGGCCCGTGCCGACGGCGTCAATGTCCAGGTTGAGCTGGCCAGCACCGCACTGCTGCCGGCACCGGCGCCGGACCTGCTGGTTGTCGCCGTCTCTGCCACCGGCACGAGTGTTGAGGTGCTGGCGGCAGCGGAGCGCTACCGCGGCACCGGCGGGCTGGTGGCGGTGACCAACAAGCCGGGTTCGCCGCTGGCGGCCATGGCTGACTACACGGTTGAGATGAACGCAGGGGAGGAGGTCTCCGGGATTTCCTGCCGCAACTTCCGGCACTCCCTGCTGGTGATCGCCGCGCTGCTGGAGCGCTACGGTGCCTCCTACGGTGTGCTGGGGGAGTCCGCGGGGCGGGCTGCCGAAGGCAGCCGGGCGCTGCTGGGAACGTCCGGCGAGTGGCTGCCGGCGGTTTCCGAAATCCTGCAGGGACCGGACGGCACTTTCCTGCTGGCACCAGCCGAGCGGTTCTCCAGCGCAGGCCAGGGTTCGCTGATGATCCGCGAGGTGCCCCGCCGGCCGGCGTACGGCAGCGAGACCGGAGACTGGTCCCATGTGGACGTATACCTGTCCAAGACGCTGGACTACCGGGCGCTGGTGTTCGCGGGCTCGCAGTGGGATCAGCAGGCACTGGACTGGATGGTCCCGCGCGGGGCACAGATCGTCGCCGTCGGCGGCGGTTTCCCCGAGGCGGCTGTCTCCGTGACGTATCCGGGGCAGGAGCAGTGGCTGGTTTCCGCCCTGGTGGAGACCATGGTGCCGGAACTGGTGGCGTGGGACTGGTACGCCAAGGATCCGGAGTTTTCCTGGAGCGCCCGGGTAGCTGCGGAGGCCGCCCGCTAGTTCGCTACGTCTGGATGGCGATTACAAAGACGACGGCGGCTGCAAGCACCAGGACTGCGATGCCTGAGTAGGAGATCCGGGTGAACCGCTGCTGGCGGCTGCGTTCAGCCCGCCATTGCCTGCGCGTCAGTGTTGTGCTCATGCGCACGAGCGTAGGAACGGTGCCTACGGGATGCTAAGAGTACTTAGTACCTGTTTTCCGCGGATATCTACCTGTTGCGCTGATTCCCATTCCCCCATCGAGATTACAGAAACTGCCCGTTAGACCAGGTCTAACGGGCAGTTTCTGTAATGTCGATGGCGCTTCTTTGGGAAGCAGCCGCCGTGAATTATTCGTTGTGCGACTTGCCTTCAGCCAGTTCAACGGTGGTGTCCGAGCGGCCCATCATGAACGGGATGAGGTAGATGAGCGTGCCGACGACGAGGCAGACCACCATCGGCCAGACGACGTCGAGGGTCAGCCAGTTCAGGGCGTAAATCGAGGCAAGGAAGAGCCCGAAGAAGACGATGAAGGTGACGAGGTTCGAGACCAGGTGTCCTTCGCCCGAGTGGGTGGGCTGTTTGGCCTTGGTTCGTGCCATGGGAGTTTCTCCGTTTCAAAAAGTTTTCAGCGGCGGACGGATCAGTAACCGGACCCGCCGTTACCACCCTTAACAATAGCGATTCCGGAGCTAGCTCCAATTCGTGTGGCGCCCGCTTCGATCATTGCCAGTGCATCTTCGCGGCTGCGGACGCCTCCGGAAGCCTTCACACCCAAGTCAGGGCCGACTGTCCGGCGCATCAGGGCGACGTCCTCGACGGTGGCCCCGCCGCCGTTGAATCCGGTGGAGGTCTTCACAAAGTCGGCACCGGCGTCCACGGATGCTTCACAGGCCAGAATCTTCTGCTCGTCGGTGAGCAGCGAAGTTTCGATGATGACCTTCAGGATTCCGCCGGCCTCGTGGACGGCGTCGGCCACTGCGGCGATGTCGCGGACCAGGGTTTCCCGGTCTCCGCGGCGTGCGGCGGCGATGTCGATGACCATGTCAATCTCATCGGCTCCGTCCTGCAGTGCGCCCCGTGCCTCGAAGACCTTCACCTCGGTGGTGGTGGCTCCGAGCGGGAAGCCGATGACCGAGCAGGTGTCCACGCCGGAATCCTTCAGTGCGGTGTGCACGGTGGAAACCCAGAGCGGGTTAACACAGACGGACTTGAAGCGGTACTGGGCTGCTTCTTCGCAGACCCGCAGGATGTCCTCGCGGGAAGCCTCGGGCTTCAGCAGGGTGTGGTCAATGTAGGAGGCGAGGTCCGCGGTCTGCGGAGTCTCTTCAGGCGCGGCGTTCGTGGGCATGGCGGTCCTTTCCAAAACTGGTCTTCCAGTCTCCCATATGACGGGGCATGGCGGGGTCCCGGATCCGGTTATGGCCGGAGGTACAAAAAAGCCGGGCAGATTTCCCGTGGGAATCTGCCCGGCTCGACTTTAAGTCTTAGAGCGGCCAGTTGCCGATCAGCGGCTTAACAACGTTTCCGCCGCCGTTTCCGAAGGACGGAGCTGCATTCGCCGGTGCTGCAACGCCTACAGCTGCAATGGCGGCCGCAAGCAGAACCGATACGCCGAATTTCTTCATGTTTTTGCTCCTGTGAGTGAATGGATGTCCTGGTTACTGACAAAATTATCCTACCCAAGAAATCGGCGAATTATGTGGACGAAGGGGATTCCGTGTTGCGTCGTAATAATCAGCGCCAGGAGCCCCTGTCTCGGGGGCTAAAGTAACCTGAAGTACGGGTGCATCTGTCGATCGCGCTCACCGTGGGTAACGTGCAGTCAGGAAGCATGTGCAAGAACAAGAGAGTGTCGGAGCTTTGACGACTGATGACTTCATCCTAAACGAGTACAAAGCCCGACAACTATGGGAGCGTCGGGAATACGTTGACGCCATCGAGCACACACGCTCGGCCGCGGAAACAGCCGCTGCCCGCAGTGACGAAGCAGGGTGGTGGAGGATGACGTATCTTCTGGCGGAGTGCCAGCGTGAACTCGGCCTTATCGATGAATGTGTGAAGACGACGAAATTACTGTCGGATCATCGCCTGACGTTGGAGGACCCCGAACTGGCGGCCAAGGCGAAGGCGCTGAGATCAGCGGGTCTGCGGAGCCTCGGGCAGTTGCCGGAAGCCCTGAAAGTTGCACGGGAAGCTGCCCTCGAGTTTCCGGAAACGGGCCACGGAAGCAGAGGTAAGCATGAGGCCCAGCAGGTCCTGGTTGCAGTCCTCGCCGAAACGGGAAACCTGGAAGACGCGTGGCGTGAAGCCCAAACGCTGGCATCGATGGTTGACGATGCTACTGAACCCGAAAAGGCCGGTAAGTCCTACTGGGTGGTCGGCAACGTAGCGTTTCTATCGGGACGGAATGAAGTGGGTGCCAAGTATCACGATCTGGCCGCAACTCGTATCTCGCCGAGCAACGATGTGAATCTCTGGGCGCATTTCAACAAGGCTTCGGCCTTCATGCGCTTGACGGCGAATCTTGTAGAACCAGAGACCTTGCAATGTATTGAACGCGCCGAGATGGCTATTTCTGTCAGCAAAGGGACTCTGCAAGATGAGCTGGACATCGACGTGATCCGGGCGCATTGGCGCTATTTGACCGGCGACATTGCTGAAGCGAAAGCGCAGATGGATCGAACCATGATGCACGCGAACGTCATGTCACCACTCAGTGAAGGAGACGCCCGTCTTCTTTACGCAAGAATTCTGCATGCCAACGGGGACACTGCGGCTGCGGTGCAGGAGGCAACCTCGAGCGTCACGATGTTTGATGAAGTTGGTTCAATAGTGCGGGCCGATCTGGCGCGGAATTTCTTGTCTGAGATTGGGGCGGTGTCGTCTTAGCCAAACGACTGCATACGAGAGCATGTATCCGCTAGGATGGCCGGACCTAGCGGAACCGGGGCCGGGAACGGCATATCGGAAATCTAATGGGGGAGCTTTGGGTGGGGGAAATGAAACAGTCTCGATGGTTATTCCTGCAGGAAACCGCTGCGGAGTGCAGCGGTGGAATCGTTGGAGCATCGAGCGCATTGGGGGCGTCGTGGCGGTAAGAACGGACTTGGCGAACGGCGCTGCGAAAGACGCTTCGCGCGGTGAGGAGTCCCCCGGGTACCTTGCCGAAGTCTCCGAATGCCCAGGGTATCTCAGGATCACCCTGCCCGCTGGAAAGGTGATCACCGGTCCTGTTGCCGTACAGGCAGAGGAGGAGTTCCGCCGCCTGACGGGGGTAAGGACAAAGCCCCTGCTGCTCGATATCACCGGAGTGGAAGCGATTACACGCAGCGCCCGGAGCGTTCTTGCCCAGGCCCGGACCGTTTCAGCAGTAGCCGTACTGGGGGCAAGCCAGGTAGACAGGGTAATTGCTAACTTCCTGCTGGGCGGCGACCTCCCGGCCTGTCCCACGAGGTACTTCTCCTCCTCCGCTGATGCGCTGGAATGGCTGGAGAGCCAAGCGCAATGAGCGAAGCGGGTGGCCCGGCTGATAGCCGGCTGCAGCAGTTAGTTGACGGGATCGTCCGCATCGCGGCCGGCGACCTGACCACCAGGATCAGCACCTCCCCGGCCCGTGATGACGTGGACGCCGTCATCACCGGTATCAACCTCTTGGCCGAAGAGCTCAATACGGTTTACCAGGAATTCGAGGACCGGGTGGAAACGCGCACCCGGGAACTGCAGGCCGCCCACCTTCAAATGCGCGAAATGGCGCTTACAGACAGCCTGACCGGCACCGCCAACCGGGCTGCGCTGATGCAGGAAGTCTCCGCGGCAATAGCCTCGCGCCCCGCCCAAGGTCCGTCCGTGCTGATGATCGATCTGGACAACTTTAAGGACATCAACGACGCTTTCGGACATGAGGTTGGGGACCAGGTGCTCGTCGAGGTGGCCCGGAGGATCGGTGCTGCCACCGGGGATGGCACCACGGTCGCCCGGCTGGGAGGCGACGAATTCGCCGTCTTGCTTCCGTCCGGCGGCCTCTCCGCCGCTCTCGGTGCGGCTGACCGGATCCAGAAATCCCTCAGTACCAGCATCCGGGTGGAAGAACTGGAAGTGTGGCCCTGCGCCAGCATCGGGGTGCACAGCGCCGCCGAGGGTGAAACTGCAGAAGGCATGCTGGTGCGGGCGGACACCGCCATGTACGCGGCAAAAGAATCCGGACGGAGCCAAAACAAGGTCTTCGAGCCGGTGATGCTGTACGCCCGCCAGCTGCGCCGGGACATGGCTGCCGAGCTGCGGAAGGGAATCGGACGCAACGAGCTGTTCCTGGACTACCAGCCCGTAGTGGACCTCGCCTCCGGCAGGATGACCGGCGTTGAGGCGCTCATCCGCTGGCAGCACCCCACCCGCGGGCTCGTTATGCCGGACGACTTCATCCCGATTGCCGAAGAGACGGGCATCATCCTGGAACTCGGCCGCTGGGTGCTGCGGGCGGCGCTGGAAGCGGTAGCGGAGTGGCAACGGGAAACGCTGCTTCCCGACGACTTCAAAGTGCGCGTGAACCTCTCGGCGATGGAGCTCCAGCGTCTGGACCTGGTGGACCACGTCCGCCAGGCGCTGGCGGAAACCGGAATCGCGCCGTCGCGCCTCATCATCGAGATCACCGAGAGTGCCTTCGTCACCGGCGGGGACGTGGAAATGTACTCGCTTCGGTCCCTGAAGGCGCTCGGTGTCGGAACCGAGATCGACGACTTCGGTACCGGATATTCCTCCATCAGCTACCTCCGCCGCCTGCCCGTTCACAGCGTAAAGGTGGACCGCAGCCTTATCCGGGACATCAGCGCGGACCTGGGCCAGCGCCGGTTCGTCGACGCGGTGCACGGACTGATCCAGGCGGCTGGCATGGAAGCGGTCTTTGAAGGCATCGAGACGGCAGACCAGGCCGTTGACCTGCTCTCCCTGGGCTGCAGCAGCGGCCAGGGGTACTACTTCAGCCGCCCACTGGCAGCAGCCCAGGTGACCCGGATCCTGCTGGAGGGCACACGCCTTCCGCTGAGCCAGTCCCAGGTGCGCGCCGCAGGCTAGGCACGCACCCGGGAACCCGCTTAGAGGCCCAGTGCCGCTGCGATGTCAGCTTTCGCCGCAGCGAGCCGGTTCGCCGCTGTCTCGCGGGCCGCAGCCAGTTCGCCGCGGCCGGCCACCGGCTCGATGACTTCCAGGTAGCACTTCAGCTTCGGCTCGGTGCCGGAGGGCCGCACGATGATCCGGGTATCGTCCGCGGTCAGGTAGAGCAGTCCGTCCGTGGGAGGCAGGTCCGAGGAGCCCGCGGAGAGGTCGACCTCGGACATCACGGGGGAGCCGCCCAGGGACACCGGAGGCTGCTCGCGCAGGCGCGTCATCATCTGCGGAATCAACGCCAGGTCTGACACCCGGACCGAGAGCTGGTCGGAGGCATGCAGTCCGTGTTCCAGGGCCAGGTCATCGAGCATATCGAACAGGGTGCGCCCGGAGGCCTTCAGCGAGGCGGCCAGCTCGGCGATCAGCAGGCCGGCGGAAATCCCGTCCTTGTCCCTCACAAGACCCGGGGCTACGCAGTAACCCAGCGCCTCCTCGTACCCGTAGACCAGGCCCGGCACCCGGGAAATCCACTTGAACCCGGTGAGCGTCTCTTTGTGGGCGAACCCTGCAGAGGCCGCAATCCGGGCCAGCAGCCGCGAGGAGACAATGGAGTTCGCAAACACGGGGGAGCGGCCGGCATCGCCGCGCAGCTTCAAATGTCCGGAACGGATCCGGGTGGCAAGGTGGGCGCCCAGCAGGGCGCCGGTCTCGTCTCCCCGGAGCATCCGCCACTCGTTAGTGGCAGGGTCCTTGGCAGCAACGGCGGCGCGGTCGGCGTCGGGATCGTTTGCCAGGACAATGTCAGCCCCGGTCTCCGCGGCCATGGCCACGGCAAGGTCCAGTGCGCCGGGCTCCTCCGGGTTGGGGAACGCAACAGTGGGGAAATCCGGATCCGGCTTCGCCTGCGCGGCCACCAGCTTGACGGCAGTGAAGCCGGCGTCACGCAGGACGGACATCATGGTCTCGCCGCCAACACCGTGCATGGGCGTCAGGACGATCTTCAGGTCCCGGGCCGGATACCCGTCGCGGGACACCAGTGCATCGACGGCGTTGATGTAGTCCGCCACGATCGACTCGGACACATCCGTCCAGCCTTCCGGTGCGGTCTCGATCGAGGACAGCGGCACCGTGTAATCGATGCGCGCGGCGATCTCGGCGTCGTACGGCGGCACAATCTGCGCGCCGCGCCCCGGCCCCTTGACCGTCCGCCCGCCCAGGTACACCTTGTAGCCGTTGTCCTGTGCGGGGTTGTGGCTGGCCGTGACCATCACGCCCGCATCAGTGTCCAGCGCCCGCACCGCGTAGGCGAGCACCGGCGTCGGGAGCGTGCAGGGGAGCACGAACGCTTCGATTCCGGCGGCGCTGAAGACCGCCGCCGTCTCCAAGGCGAAGGCCTTGGAGTTGTGGCGGGCGTCGTACCCGATCACTGCACTGGGAGTCCAGCCTTCCGACTTGTCCTGCAGGAAGGAGGCGATGCCCGCGGCGGTGCGGCGGACGACGGCGCGGTTCATGCGCATCGGACCGGCGCCGAGGGCAGCCCGCAGGCCGGCAGTGCCGAACTCCAGGGTTCCGGAAAACCGGTCGGCCAGGTCGGCCAGCGCGGCTTCCGCTGCCTCCCCTTCACCTGCGGCGTCTGCCAGCAGCGCGCGCAGTTCCGCAGCTGTGGCGTGGTCCGGATCCGTGGCCGCCCAGGTCCGGGCGTTTTCCAGCAGTTCGTTGCGTTCGTTGGCGGTCAAGCTCATGGGGAGTCCTGTTATATAGGGGTGCGTAGCTAGATGGCGCCGATGATTCCGGCCAGCAGCCTGGAGATGCGCGGGCCGGCTTCGGCACCGGCTTCCAGGACTTCCTGGTGGCTCAGCGGCTGCGGGCTGATGCCGGCAGCGAGGTTGGTGACCAGGCTGATGCCGAACACCTCCATACCCGCGTGGCGTGCCGCGATGGCCTCCAGTGCGGTGGACATGCCCACGAGGTCAGCGCCGATGGTCTTGGCGTAGCGGACTTCGGCGGGGGTTTCGTAGTGCGGGCCGGGGAACTGGGCGTAAACGCCTTCGGCCAGGGTCGGGTCAATGGTGCGGGCCAGTTCGCGCAGGCGCGGGGAGTAGAGGTCCGTCAGGTCAACGAACGTTGCACCTTCAAGCGGTGAGGTGGCCGTGAGGTTAAGGTGGTCGCTGATCAGCACCGGGGTGCCGGGCTTCCAATCCAGGTTCAGCCCGCCGCAGCCGTTGGTCAGGACCATCACCTTGGCGCCGGCCGCTGCTGCGGTGCGCACGCCGTGGACAACGGCGCGGACGCCCTTGCCCTCGTAGTAGTGGGTGCGGGCGCCCAGCACCAGGGCGCGCTTGCCGCCGGGGGTCAGGATGGACCGGATGGTTCCGACATGGCCCTGCACTGCGGGGGCGGAGAAGCCGGGGATTTCCGACGCCGGGATGGTGGCGGTGGTTTCACCGATCAGTTCAGCTGCTTCACCCCATCCGCTGCCCAGGACCAGGGCGATGTCATGGCTGGGTACGCCGGTTTTCTCGGCAATGTACGCTGCAGCGTGCCGGGCAAGTTCAAAGGGTTCGTCGTTGCTCACCCGTACAACTTACCGTGTGTTGGGCGAGCCTGCCGGTGCTGTTCCCCGATGCCGCGTTTGAGCGCTTTCACCGGATGCGACACAATGGACAGTTGTGACGAGCCAACTAGATTTCACTGCCCGAAAAATCGCAATCCTCGGCGGCGGTCCCGGCGGGTACGAGGCCGCTATGGTGGCAGCATCACTGGGGGCTGACGTCACCATTGTTGAGCGCAACGGACTGGGCGGCTCCGCCGTCCTCACCGACGTCGTGCCTTCCAAGACCCTGATCGCGACCGCTGACGTGATGACCCGTTTCAGCTCCGCCTCCAACCTTGGTGTGGACTTCGGTGATGCCAAGCCCGTGGCCGCCGACCTGAAGATGGTCAACCACCGCCTGCTGGCGCTGGCCCGCGAACAGTCCAATGACATCCGCCGCACGCTTGAGCGCATGGGCGTGAACGTGGTGCTCGGCAACGGACGGCTGCTGGACAACCACACCATTGAGGCCACCGCCGACGACGGCACCACCACCACCGTCGAGGCCGAAGCCCTGCTGATTTCCACCGGCGCCAACCCCCGCGAACTGGAAACCTCCATGCCGGACGGTGAGCGGATCTTCACCTGGAAGCAGATCTACAACCTCACGGAGGTTCCCGAGCACCTCATCGTGATCGGCTCCGGCGTCACCGGTGCCGAGTTCGCCTCCGCCTACAACGGCCTGGGCTCACGCGTCACCCTGATTTCCAGCCGCGACCGTGTGCTGCCCGGTGAGGACGCCGACGCCGCCCGCGTGCTGGAAGACGTCTTCCAGGCCCGGGGCATGACCGTGCTTTCCCGTTCCCGCGCCGATTCCGTAAAGAACACCGGCGACGGCGTGCTGGTCACCCTCTCCGACGGACGCACCGTCGAGGGCTCGCACTGCCTGGTTGCCGTCGGCGCCATTCCCAACACACAGGGGATCGGCCTGGAGGAAGCCGGCATCGCGCTCGATGACCGCGGACAGATCAAGGTCGACGGCGTTTCCCGCACCACCGCTCCGAACGTCTACGCCGCGGGCGACTGCACCGGCGTGTTCAACCTGGCCTCAGTGGCCGCCATGCAGGGCCGCATTGCCATCGCGCACCTGATGGGTGACAGCGTGAAGCCGCTGAAGCTCAAGCACGTGGCCTCCAACATCTTCACCTCCCCGGAAATCGCCTCCGTGGGCGTTTCCGAAGCCGACGTCGATGCAGGGCGCTACCAGGGCGACGTCATCAAGCTGTCCCTGCACACCAACGCGCGGGCCAAGATGATGGACGTGAAGGAGGGCTTCGTGAAGATCATCGCCCGCAAGGGATCCGGAACGGTGATTGGCGGCGTCGTCGTCGGTCCCCGTGCCTCGGAGCTGATCTTCCCGATCGCGCTGGCCGTGACGCAGAAGCTGCACGTCGACGACGTCGCCAACACTTTCACGGTCTACCCGTCGCTGACCGGCTCCATCTCAGAGGCTGCACGCCGCCTGCACGTGCACATCTAGTCCAGGGCTGCCAGCCCCGCAAAACGAGATAACAGAAACTGCCCGTATCAGCTCTGATACGGGCAGTTTCTGTTATCTCGTTTTGACTGAGAAGCCCGCTTACGGACGTTTTTCATGTCCCGAAGGCGGGCTTGTTGCCCGGAAATCCGGGGTTTTGTCTAATCTTACGTCCACATAGTGGACCAATGTCCGAATGGCGGACGCCGGGTTTTAGGATGAACCTACTTTCCAACCCGCATCCGAAAGACTTGCCATGTCAACCAACACCCCCAGTGCTGAGACCGAAAAGGCCCCGGCCAATTCCCGCGGACGCGTCATCGTCGCGTCGCTGGTCGGAACTTCGATCGAGTTCTACGACTTCTACGTTTATGCGACGGCTGCAGTCCTGGTCTTCCCGATTCTCTTCTTCCCAAATGCAGAGGGCGTCACGGCGCTGCTGAGCTCCTTTGCCGTGTTTGGTGTGGCCTTTATTGCCCGGCCGCTGGGCTCGATTGTCTTTGGCCACTTTGGCGACAAGGTGGGCCGCAAGGGCACCCTGGTCGCGTCGCTGCTCACCATGGGCATCGCCACCTTCCTGATCGGCTGCCTGCCGACGGCGGAAATGGACGGCTGGAGCTTCTGGGCTCCGGCTCTGCTGGTGGTCATGCGTTTCGCCCAGGGCCTGGCTCTCGGCGGCGAATGGTCCGGTGCCGCACTGCTGGCCACCGAGAACGCCCCGGCCAACAAGCGCGCTATCTACGGCACCTTCCCGCAGCTGGGTGCTCCGATCGGCTTCATCCTGGCCAACGGCCTGTTCCTGATCCTGAGCTTCAACCTGGCAGAAGAGCAGTTCATGTCCTGGGGCTGGCGTATCCCGTTCCTGGCCAGCGCCATTATGGTCATCATTGGCCTGTACGTCCGCCTGAAGCTGGTGGAAACCCCGGCCTTCCAGAAGGTTGTGGACTCCGGCGAAGTGAGCAAGCTGCCCCTGGCTGCTGCCTTCAAGTTCTCCTGGCGCCCGATGATCGCCGGTACCTTCATCATGCTGGCCACCTACGTGCTCTTCTACCTGATGACCACCTTCACCCTCTCCTACGGCACCGCTGCCAAGACTGAGGAAGAAGCTGCTGCCAAGGCAGAAGCGGCCGGCAAGGCCTTCGACCCGGACACCTTCGCATCCGGCCTGGGCTACGCCCGCAACGACTTCCTGATCATGCTGATTGTCGGCGTCGTCTTCTTCGGTATCTTCACCATGGTGGCCGGTCCGCTGGCTGAAAAGTACGGCCGCCGCAAGACCCTGCTCTGGGTAACCGGTGCGATCTTCGCCTTCGGTTTCGCCTTCGACCCGCTGTTCGGCGGCGGCTTCGTGGGCACCATGGCCATGCTGATTATCGGCTTCACACTGATGGGCCTCACCTTCGGCCCGATGGGTGCTGTGCTGCCCGAGCTGTTCCCGACCAACGTCCGGTACACCGGCTCGGCCATCGCCTACAACGTCTCCTCGATCCTCGGTGCAGCCGTTGCCCCGTTCATCGCCGTGGCGCTGTGGCAGGCCGCTGACGGCAGCCCGTGGCTGGTGGGCGTCTACCTCTCCTCGATGGCCGTCCTCACGTTCATTGCGCTGTGGGTTACCCGCGAAACCAAGGACGTGGATTACGTAAACCACTCCAGCTAGCTGGCAACGAGATAACAGAAACTGCCCGTATCGCGTCTGATACGGGCAGTTTCTGTTATCTCGATAGGGGGGACCCCCTGCTTTGTTCGGTTAGTCGAGGATGGTGGCGATCACGGCGCCGGCAGACACGGTCGCTCCGGCGGCTGCGGTGAGGCCGCTGATGGTGCCGGCTTTGTGCGCGGTCAGCGGCTGCTCCATCTTCATGGCTTCGAGCACCACAATCAGGTCACCCTCGGCCACCTGGGTGCCGTCCTCGACGGCAACCTTCACGATGGTGCCCTGCATGGGCGAGGTGAGGTCGTTGCCCGTAGCTGCAGCCGTAGCGGACCGGGACCGGCCCTTGCGCTGCTTGCCGTTAGGCGAAGCCGATCCGCGGGCCGCTGCCAGACCTGCGGGGAGGACGACCTCAAGCCGTTTGCCGCCCACCTCCACCGTGAGGCGCTGGCGGGAGGCGTCGTCGTCGTTCCCGTTCGCCGGCTCGCCGCTGAACGGTGCGATCGTGTTGTTGAATTCAGTTTCGATCCAGCGTGTGTGGATGCTGAACGGTCCCTCAACAGGCGCGAAAGCCGGATCAGCGACGACGGCGGCGTGGAACGGGAGCACAGTCGGCAGGCCGGTGATTTCCATTTCCTGCAGCGCACGACGGGCCCGCTGGAGCGCCTGGGTGCGGGTGGCGCCGGTGACGATCAGCTTGGCGAGCATGGAGTCGAAGTTGCCGCCGACGGTTTCGCCCGCTTCGATGCCGGAGTCGACGCGGACGCCGGGACCGGTGGGCAGGCGCAGGGTTTCCACGGTGCCGGGGGAGGGCATAAAGCCGCGGCCCGCGTCCTCGCCGTTGATGCGGAACTCGATGGAGTGGCCGCGGATCTCGGGGTCGGTGTAGCCGAGCTCTTCGCCGCGGGCGATGCGGAACTGTTCGCGGACCAGGTCCAGGCCGGTGACTTCCTCGGAGACCGGGTGCTCCACCTGCAGGCGGGTGTTGACCTCGAGGAAGGAGATGGTGCCGTCCGTGCCGACGAGGAACTCGCAGGTTCCGGCGCCCTGGTAACCGGCTTCGCGGAGCAGCGCCTTGGAGGATTCGTAGAGGCGGCGGGTCTGGTCCTCGCTGAGGAACGGTGCCGGCGCTTCCTCCACAAGCTTCTGGTTGCGGCGCTGCAGCGAGCAGTCGCGGGTGGATACGACGACGACGTTGCCGTGCGCGTCTGCCAGGCACTGGGTTTCGACGTGGCGCGGGGAATCCAGGAACCGTTCGATGAAGCACTCGCCGCGGCCAAAGGCTGCGGTGGCTTCGCGGACGGCCGAGTCGTAGAGTTCGGGGATTTCTTCCATCGTGCGGGCAACCTTGATGCCGCGGCCGCCGCCGCCGAACGCTGCCTTGATGGCAACGGGCAGGCCGTGTTCCGCCGCGAAGGCAAGGACTTCATCGGCGCTGGACACCGGATCCGCGGTGCCGGGCACCAGGGGAGCGCCCACCTTGGCGGCCAGGTGCCGGGCGCGGACCTTGTCGCCGAGCTGTTCAATTGCGTCCGGAGACGGGCCGATCCAGGTCAGCCCGGCGTCGATGACGCGGCGGGCAAACTCGGCGTTCTCGGAGAGGAAGCCGTAGCCGGGGTGGACGGCGTCGGCGCCGGCACGCGCTGCGGCGGCCAGGACCTTCTCCATGTCCAGGTATGAGTCAGCGGCGGTGCTGCCGCCCAGGGCGTAGGCCTCGTCGGCCAGCCGGACGTGGAGTGCGTCCCTGTCCGGGTCGGCGTAGACGGCGACCGTGCCGATACCTTCGTCGCGGGCGGCCCGGATAATCCGGACGGCAATCTCACCGCGGTTGGCAATCAGGACCTTGCCCAGCGGGGCGGGGGTGAACTGGCTCATGAAATGCACTGGCTCCTTTGATCTCTTGGGAGCGTAGCGCGGTTTTGTTGTCTCCCGCCATAAACCGTGCTGTTTCTGCGTGGGGCGGCGGCTTTCGTTGTGGGGACCCTACAAACAGTGTCTTAGTGCGGGGACTTAGTTTGCACCTGTGGATAACGCTGGTTTGAGTGCGGGCGGCCGGTAGAAATGGGGGATGCGCTCGCCCAAGCCGCTTCCGCCGTCGTTGGCTGATCCGTTCCTGGCCGCCGATGCGCTGCAGTTCGGGCTGACCGTGGGGCGGCTGCGCGCATCCGACCTGTGGATTCCGAGCCGGGGGATCCGGGTACCGCGGGCGGCCGACGGCGACGGGCCTGCCGACGGGCCTGGGGACTTGACGGCCCGGGCCCGGCCGTATCTGCAGCTGCTGCCCGACGCCGTCCTCAGCCACACGACGGCGGCACTGCTGCACGGGATCCCGCTGCCGCCGTCGTACCGCAACGAGCCGGTGCTGCATCTGGCGCGTCCGCGGGAGAGGCAGGCCGCCAGACGGAGGAATGTGCGGGGCCATCGGCTGGCGCTGCGTCCCGGGGACGTCATCTGTCCGGTGCCCGGTATCCGCGTCACCTCGCCCGCGCGGACATGGTTCGACCTCGCCGGAATGCTGCCGCTTCCCGCACTCGTCGCCGCCGGCGACTGGCTGGTTTCAGCGCATGGGCGCAGCTTCGGCTATCCCCGCGAGCCTGTGGTGACCCTGAATGCACTGCGGGCCTTCGTCGAGCAGTTGCGGGGCGTGCCGGGAATCCGCACGGCACGTGTCGCCGTCGACCTTCTGCGGACCGGGGTGGATTCACCCCAGGAAAGCTACCTTCGGCTTATGCTGCAGAAAGCCGGCCTGCCGGAGTTCCGGCCCAGCCACCCGCTGCTTGATGAGACTGGTCGTCCTGTGGTGTGGGCGGACCTCGGGTGTCCGCAGTTCCGCACCTGTGTGGAGTACGACGGCGCACACCACCTGACCCGGGAACAGCAGGTCAGGGACCATAACCGGGACTTGCTCGTGCGCGAGCTCGGATGGCATCAGGTGAAGATCTCGAGCGGGGATATGCAGCGCGGCAGCGCGTGGGTTGCGGCGAAGGTGGCCCGGGGACTCAAACTCGGGGGCTGGATCCCGGCCGAGTGACCGTTTGGGAGCTTGAGGGGTGGGCCGGACCTGCAGGTACGGAAACCTTCGGTGAGATCACGCTGTTTAGAAGGGGTCCGCCGGAACTCTCGGTGAGATATCGCTGCTCTGGGGCAACCAGAGCGACATTATCTGCACGAGGGTTGGGCGCAGAGGGCTCTAAGGGACGTTATCTGCACGAAGGTTGCCGGAGGTTGCAAGGCTGAGACGCCCGGGCCCCGGCGCCCAGCCGTCCCGTCCCCGCGACCCGCCGCCCGGCGGCCACGGAACGAAGCGCGGCTCAACGACCCGCCACCCCAAGCAGGCCTACTTCCAGAGCGAGGTCACGCCCACTCCGGCGCTGGCCAGCAAATGACGGAGGGTGGAAACGGAAAGCCCCACAACGGCATGCGGATCGCCAACAACCTTCTCGATGAAGGCACCGCCCAGGGAATCGATCGTGAAGGAACCGGCAACCTCCAGCGGCTCGCCGGTAGCGATGTAGGCTTCGATCTCGTCGTCGAGCAGCTTCGCGAAGTGCACCTCGGCCGAGCTGACCGCACCCAGGGTGGCGCCGGAGCCGTCCTCGTCGGTGTCGCGGCAGTCAACCAACCAGTGGCCGGTATGCAGCACCCCCACGTTCCCGCTCATCCGGCGGATCCGCTCGCGGGCGACGTCGGCCTCCCACGGCTTTCCGTGCGCCTCGCCCTGGAACTCGAACACCGAATCGCAGCCCAGCACCAGGGAGCCTTCGGATTCGGGCAGTGAGGCCACGGCTTCGGCCTTGGCCCGGGCCAGCAGCAGTGCGGTGTCGTGCGGGTCGGTGAGGCCGTACCGGGCGGTCACCGCGTCTTCGTCGACGTCGGAAACCAGCACGCGGTGGGCAATGCCGGCGTTGGTAAGAAGTTTGGTGCGGGCCGGGGACGCGGAGGCGAGAATCAGTTCAGTCACGCCTCCCAGCCTAATGCGCAAACGAAGAACGGCCGCCCCAGCAGTGGGACGGCCGTTCTCGTGAAAGTGCGAGCAGGAAAAACCTTACCCTCTGTTCGCAGCACTCGCAGGAGCGGGTGAGGCGGAAGTTTCCTCCTGTGACGGAAGTTCCGCAGAGTCCGGCGTTACCGTGTCCGAATCGTCATCGAACGGGTCGCCGTTGCGCTTGGCGTCGTACAGCTCGGGCTGCAGCAGGCCGTTGCGCTTGGCCACGATCGTGGGCACAACAGTCTGGCCGGCAACGTTCACCGCGGTGCGTCCCATGTCCAGGATCGGGTCCACGGCGAGCAGCAGCGCCACACCCTCAAGCGGCAGGCCCAGGGTGGAGAGCGTCAGGGTGAGCATAACGACGGCGCCGGTGGTTCCGGCGGTTGCCGCGGACCCCAGGACTGCAACGACGGCGATGAGCAGGTACTGCCCGATGCTCAGGTCAATGCCGAAGAACTGGGCCACGAAGATCGCTGCGATCGCTGGGTAGATCGCGGCGCAGCCGTCCATCTTGGTGGTGGCGCCCAACGGTACGGAGAAGGAAGCATAGGCCCGGGGAACGCCGAGGTTGCGCTCGGTAACCCGCTGCGTCAGCGGCAGGGTGCCGACGGAGGAGCGGGAGACGAAAGCAAGCTGGATGGCCGGCCAGGCACCGGAGAACCACTGGCGCACCGAGAGGCCGTGGGCCTTGATGAGCACGGGGTAGACCACAAACAGCACCAGGGCCAGGCCCAGGTAGATGGCCAGGGTGAAGGTGCCCAGCGAGCCGATGGTGTCCCAGCCGTAGGTAGCGACGGCGCGGCCGATCAGGCCAACCGTGCCCAGCGGAGCCAGCCGGATGATCCACCACAGGACCTTCTGGATAACAGCCAGCGCGGAAGCGTTCAGCGCCAGGAACGGGGCGGCGGGCTTGCCGACCTTGAGGGCAGCGATGCCGACGGCGATGGCGATCACCAGCACCTGCAGCACGTTGAAGTTCAGCGAGGTGGTGAGGGTTTCCGTGGTGGAGGCGGTCAGGCCCAGGAAGTTGCCCGGGATCAAACCGGTGAGGAAGCCGATCCAGCTGCCGGTGCCGCCGTCGTAACCGTCCGGCGCGGCGGCATCAGCGTTGGCGCCGGGCTGCAGGATGACACCCAGCGCAATACCGATCGCGACGGCGATCAGCGCGGTGATGGCAAACCAGAGCAGCGTCTGCCAGGCCAGCCGTGCGGCGTTGGATACCTGGCGCAGGTTGGCAATGGAACTGACGACGGCGGTGAAGATCAGGGGGACGACGGCGGCCTTCAGCAGCGAGACGTAGCTCGAGCCGATGGTCGACAGCGTGGTTGTGAGCCAGTTGGGCTCGCCGTCGACGGTGCCCATGTTCTTCGCCAGCAGCCCCAGGCCGAGGCCGATCAGCAGGGCTGCAATGATCTGCGGGCCAAACGAGGTGGCCCAGCGTGGAAGCCTGCGCCGGTTCTCGGCTGCGGCGGGGGACTGTGTGGGGGTCTGTGGTGATGTCACCCGTCGATGCTAGACGGGTTCTCTTAGCAGAGTCTTTTCGAGATTGCGAAATGTTACGCACGGTTGGTGGCTGCGTCGTTGGGATTCCGCGCCGGAACCGCGTTCTGTGGCGCGGGGCCGCGGATGTCCGCGCTTATTCCCTGGGGTGGCTGTGACGATTGTCCCATCGCCGGAACCTTCGCTGCCAGGTCCCGGGCAGCAAAAACGCCCCGCCGGAAACCCGGCCGGGCGTTCGCGCGGAGGCTAGTTTTCCAGCAGTGCCCGGCGCAGCGTGTCCAGGCCCACCGAGCCCAGGCGCAGGGCGCGGGTGTGGAAGGTCCGCGCGTCGTAGGCGTCACCTTCGCGGCTGCGCACCTCGTCCCGGATCTGCTCCCAGAGCCGCTGGCCCAGCTTGTACGCCGGTGCCTGTCCCGGCCAGCCAAGGTAGCGGGTGAACTCGAAGTTCAGCTGTCCCTCGGAGATGGCAATGTTCTGCTTCAGGAAGTCGTAGCCCTTCTCCGGGGTCCAGGTGCCCGATCCCCAGCGCTCCGGGATTTCGAGCTCCAGGTGGACGCCGATGTCGAAGACCACACGGGCGGCACGCATGCGCTGGGCGTCCAGCATGCCCATCCGGTCTCCGGGGTCCGAGAGGTAGCCCAGTTCATCCATCAGCCGCTCGGCGTAGAGTGCCCACCCTTCGCCGTGGCCGGAGACCCAGCAGACGTTGCGGCGCCAGCTGTTCAGCGTGTCGCGGGCGGCGGTGGCCGTGGCGATCTGCAGGTGGTGGCCGGGAACGCCCTCGTGGTAGACCGTGGTGGTTTCCTTCCACGTGGTGAAGGTGTCCTCGCCCTCGGGAACGGACCACCACATGCGGCCCGGGCGGGAGAAGTCGTCAGAGGGGCCGGTGTAGTAGATGCCGCCCTCATTGGTGGGGGCGATCATGCACTCAAGGCGGCGCATCGGGCCGGTGATGTCGAAGTGCGTTTCGGAGAGCTCGGCGACGGCGCGGTCGGAGAGTTCCTGCATCCAGGCCTGCAGCTCGGCGGTGCCGTGCAGCTGCCGCTCGGGGTCGGCGTCGAGCAGGTCCATGGCTTCGCGGACGGAGGCGCCTTCCTTGATCTGGTTCGCCACCTGCTCCTGCTCGGCGATGATGCGGTCCAGCTCGGCCACACCCCAGGCGTAGGTCTCTTCCAGGTCCACGGCCGAGCCGAGGAACTGCCGGGAGAACAGTGCGTAGCGCTCAGCGCCGACCGCGTCCTTCTCGGGAGCCACGGGCAGCAGCTCGCTTTCCAGGAAGCTGACCAGCGAGCGGTAGGCGGCGCGGGCGCCGTCGGCGTTTTCCTTCAGGGCGGCCTGCAGCTGCTCGGGCAGCGCGGAGCCGTCGCCCAGCTTGGCGCCGGAGGTGAAGGAGTCAAAGAAGCCGCCGTCTTCGGCATACTTTGCAGCCTGTTCCATGACGATCTGAACCTGGCGGCGGGCGGCAACGCGGTCCTGCTGCGCACCGCTGCGCAGCGAGGTGATGTACCCGGCGACGGCGTCGGGCAGGTTATGCAGGCGGCCGCAAATGTGCTCCCAGGCTTCCACGGAGTCCGTGGGCATGAGGTCGAAGATGGCGCGGATGTCCTGCGCCGGGGAAGCGATGTTGTTCAGGTCGGCCAGGTCCCAGCCGGACTCGTGGATTTCCAGGCTCAGGCCCAGGCGTTCGCGCATGGCATCGAGGGTCACGCGGTCGACGTCGTCCGCGGGCTGGAGGTCCTCAAGCCGCCCAAGGGTCTCCCGAATTACCTCGGCCATGGATTCCAGGCCTGCGGGGGAGTAGTCGGCGTACTCAGTTTCGTGGCCCGGAATGCCCAGCGTGGTGGCAAATGACGGATCCAGCGTGAGCAGATTCTCCGTGAAAGCTTCGGCGACGGCGTCAATCGCAGTGGGGGTGCGCGAGCCGGCGTTGGACAGGTTATCTGATGAGGTTGTCTGTTCAGTCACACGTCCGAGCGTAGCGTGTCAGCGGTAGCTGCGCCGCCAGGAGCCCGGCCCTGGCGTGGGCTGGAGGCTCAGCGCACGGCGGCGGGTCCAGGCCCTGCGGGTCCGTGCGGGGTCCAGTGCCCGGGAGGTTCCGGGCGGCAGCGAGGCATCCGGGGCAGCGGCTCCCAGGCCAATAACGACGGCGGTAAGCGCCGCCAGTTCCTCCTCCGTGGGGTTGCCGGAGAGGACCTGCAGGAACGGTTCTGCCGGAACAGCCGGTGCCGCCGGTTCGGGGGCGTAGTCGAAGACGCTCACAGCGGAATGTTCCCGTGCTTCTTGTGCGGCAGGGTGGCGCGTTTCTCGCGCATCACCCGCAGCCCGCGGATCAGCTGGAGCCGGGTTTCGGACGGTGCAATGACGGCGTCCACGTACCCCAGTTCGGCCGACTGGTACGGGTTCAGCAGTTCCTCTTCATAGGCGGTGATGTAGTCCTGGCGGACTTCTTCGACGTCGCGGCCCTCGGCTGCTGCGGCTGCGAGCTGGCTGCGGTAGAGGATATTCACGGCGCCCTGGGCACCCATCACGCCGATCTGCGCGGTGGGCCAGGCCAGGTTCAGGTCCGCGCCGAGCTTCTTGGAGCCCATGACAATGTACGCGCCGCCGTAGGCCTTGCGGGTGATCACGGTCAGCTTGGGAACCGTGGCCTCCGCATAGGCGTAGAGCAGCTTGGCGCCGCGGCGGATGATGCCGTTGAACTCCTGGTCCTTGCCGGGCAGGAAGCCGGGCACATCCACGAAGGTGAGGATGGGGATGTTGAACGCGTCGCAGTTGCGCACAAACCGTGCGGCCTTCTCCGAAGCGGCGATGTCCAGGGTGCCGGCGAACTGCATGGGCTGGTTGGCGACGACGCCCACGGTGTGCCCTTCCAGCCGCCCGTAGCCGATGATGACATTCGGGGCGTACAGGGCCTGCATCTCCAGGAAGTGACCGTCGTCAACGACCTGCTCGATCACGGTCCGCATGTCATAGGGCTGGTTCGCGGAGTCCGGGATCAGCTCATCGAGGGCCAGGTCGCCGTCGTTGGTTTCTTCGTCCTGCGCGAAGGGCGCCAGCGGCGCTTCAGCGAGGTTGTTGCTGGGCAGGAAGTCCAGCAGCTCGCGGACAAAGTCAACGGCGTCCTCTTCGTCGGAGGCGAGGTAGGTGGAGGTGCCGGTGGTGGCGTTGTGCTGCCGCGCGCCGCCGAGGGTTTCCATGTCCACGTCCTCGCCCGTGACGGTCTTGATGACGTCCGGTCCGGTGATGAACATGTGGGAGGTCTTGTCCACCATCACCACGTAGTCGGTGAGCGCGGGGGAGTAGGCGGCGCCGCCGGCGGAGGGGCCCATGATCAGCGAGATCTGGGGTACGACGCCGGACGCATGGACATTGTTGCGGAAGATATCGGCGAACATCGCCAGCGAGGCAACACCCTCCTGGATGCGGGCTCCGCCGCCGTCCAGGATGCCAACCACGGGGCAGCCGTTGCGCAGCGCGAACTCCTGGACCTTGACGATCTTCTCGCCGTTGACCTGGCTGAGGGAGCCGCCGTACACCGTGAAGTCCTGGCTGTAGACCGCTACCGGACGTCCGTCCACGGTGCCGTAGCCGCAAACCAGGCCGTCGCCGAGCGGCTTCTTCTTTTCCATGCCAAACGCGGTGGAACGGTGGACGGCCAGGGCATCGAATTCAACGAACGAGCCTTCGTCCAGGAGCAGGTCAATGCGCTCACGGGCGGTGTGCTTGCCGCGGGCATGCTGCTTTTCGACTGCAGCGGCGCCGGAGGGAATCTGGGCCTGCGCCTGGCGGCGCCGGAAGTCGGCGATCTTCCCGGCGGTTGTCTGCAGATCGATGTCCTGGTCGATGCTCATTTACTCTCCGGTGCTGGTTCTGAGGAATGGCAGGCGGATCGCCATCCGGGGCGCCACACGGCGGCTTCAGTAGGTTTCTTACAAGCCTGCGGGCGATTCACCCAGTCTAGTGAGCGTCAACACGCATGCCGGGTGTAGGAAACCTACAATTTGTGTCCCTGAGCCTTGGCAGGACGAAAAGCGGCCCCGCGGGTTGACACCCCGGCGCCGGGCCGTGCACCCGCAGCATTCTTCGTATTACTTGGATCAGTCCGCTCAATTACTCTGTCCGGCCCCTGCAGGCGCACGTAGTCTCGGCTCAGCAACCCAGCCTCCTCACCCCTTTCTGAACAGGCAGTGCACGCGAGCACAAGGAGCAGTCCATGCACAGAATCCGTCTCTTCCGGGTATATGTTCTTTCCTTAGCGGCTGTCTTTGGGCTGCTGCTTGTTGCCGTTGCTGCACCCGCGCAGGGTGCTGTTCCGGCTCAGGTCGGTGCGCCTCCGGGCAAGAACATCGCTTTTTGCCACGCGACGTCGTCGGCCTCTAATCCCTACGTCCTCATTAGGACGGACCCGTCGTCGATCCTGAAGCAAGGGCATGACTCGCATCCCGAGGACATCATTCCGCCGTTCGAGGGGTATGAGGGCAGCGCGCGGTGGCAGGATGACGCCTACAAGGCCATCCTCGCCAACAACTGCGTGCAGCCGCCGTGCCCGACGCCGACGCCAACACCGACACCCACGCCGACCACGCCAACACCGACGCCAACACCCACTACCCCGGAGCCAACACCCACTACCCCGGAGCCGACGCCCACTACCCCGGAGCCGACGCCCACCACGCCGGAACCGACACCGACCACGCCGGGGCCGACTCCGACCACACCGGGGCCGACTCCCACGGATACCGGGACCCCGACCGGGACTGCCACGCCTGCGGACACCACAACCCCCACGCCAGGCACTTCCTTCCCGTCCTGCATCTGCCCTAATGCCGGGCAGGGAAATGCTGATCCGGGTGCCGGTGCCGCCGGAACCGTACCCGGCCCCGGAACCGTGCCGGGCGCCGGGGCAGCTGACCCCGCCCGTCCCTGCAGCACCCAGACGGCTCTTGCCTACACCGGCACCGAGGGCACCTCGTCCTCTGCCGGCGTGATGGTGCTGGGTCTTGGTGCGCTGATCGCCGGTGCTGCCGTACTGGCACTGACAATGCGTCCCAGGGGCAACCACAGCTAGGAAAACCCGCCGCTGAGGTAATGCACCCGCGGATGTTACTGGTCAGTAACATTTTTCCCGCGGGTGCATTACCCTGTCCGTATGACTTCGAACACACCAACTTCTTCGCGTTCGCTGGCCGGACGCACCATCCTTATGTCCGGCGGCAGCCGGGGGATCGGGCTGGCCATCGCGCTCCGAGCCGCTGCCGACGGCGCCAACATTGCGATGCTCGCCAAGACCGCTGAGCCCCACCCGAAGCTGGAAGGCACTGTGCACACGGCGGCCGAACAGCTCGAAGCTGCAGGCGGCAAGGCCCTGCCGATCATCGGGGACGTGCGCCGCGACGAAGACGTCGCCAACGCTGTGGCAGCCACGGTGGAGCACTTCGGGGGCATCGACATCGTGCTCAACAACGCCTCCGCGATCGACCTGCGGAAAACCGACGACGTAACGATGAAGAGCTACGACCTGATGCAGGACATCAACGCCCGCGGCACGTTCCTGCTCTCCAAGACCGCTCTGCCGGCACTGCGGGAATCGGACAACGCGCACATCCTTACGCTTTCCCCGCCGCTGAACCTGGACCCGAAGTGGGCCGGAAGCTACCTCGCCTACACGATGGCCAAATACGGCATGTCACTTACCACCCTAGGCCTCGCGGAGGAGCTGAAAAAGGACGGGATCGGCGTGAACTCCCTGTGGCCGTGCACGTCCATCGACACCGCTGCCATCCGGAACATGCCAGGTGGTTCGGAACTGGCCCGTGTCTCCCGCAGTGCGGACATCATGGCCGACGCCGCGCACGCCATCCTCACCCGCTCCGGGCGGGAAGCGACCGGCAACTTCTACACGGATGAAGAGGTGCTGCGCCAGGAGGGCGTCAGCGACTTCACCAGGTACAGCCTGGGTGCGCCCGAAGACAAACTGATGGCGGATTTCTTCCTGTAACCAAACCTGCTGGCCCGCAGGGCTGCCGGCTGCCGGGCCACAGGGCTCCGGGGGAGGGGACGCGTAAGATCGGAACCATGCACCTGCACTACTCCAGCATGGAGCGTCCGCCCCTGGAACCGGAGCGTCTCCAGAGCCGCCTCGTAGCCCCGGAGGGCCCGCTGGCGCGGCTGGACGTCGTCGCCGAAACCGGCTCCACCAACACTGACCTGGCCGACGCCGCCCGGCTGGTTCCTTCGCAGTACCCGGACCTGTCCGTGCTCACCGCAGAGCTGCAGACCGCCGGCCGCGGCCGGCTGGGCCGCGCCTGGCAGGCGCCGGAACGCTCCTCGCTTTTTGTCAGCGTCCTGCTGCGCCCGGTAAATGCCGAGGGCCGGCCCCTGCCCACCCAGTCCTACGGCTGGCTGTCCCTGCTGGCCGCGCTGTCCCTGACCAAGAGTGTGGCTGCCCGCACCGGCGTCGAACCCCGGCTGAAGTGGCCGAACGACGTGCTTGTGGACGGACGGAAGCTGGCCGGTGTCCTGGCCCAGCTGGTGCCCGAGACGTCAGGCAACCCGCCCGCAGTGGTGGTCGGCACCGGCCTGAACGTCTCCCTGACGGACGAGGACCAGCCGGTTCCCACCGCGACCAGCCTGCTGATGGAGTACGCCTCCACCACCGACCGGAACGTCCTGCTGCAGGACTACTTGCTGCAGCTGGCCGAGGACTACCGTGCCTTCTGCTCCGTCGACGGCGATGCGCTGGCGCCCTGGCCAGGCGGCGGGAGCCTGCGGGAGCGGGTCGCCGGACGCATGCTCACGCTGGGCCAGCAGGTCCGTGCCGAACTTCCCGGCGGAGGGCAGCTGACCGGCCGGGCCGTGGAACTGGATGCTTACGGAGGCCTGGTGGTTGTGGATGCGGAGGCCGGAGAGCGGCGCACCGTCACGGCTGCCGACGTCGTTCACCTGAGGCCCGCGCAGGCATGAAGACTCTTCGATCCACCGGATTCCGGTGCGGATGAGGCTGGAGCCGGGGGAACAGGTGATCGTGGCGGCCCGGCCGCACGCGGGTCCGTTGGCGGGACCGGTGCTGCTGGCTGCGGCCGCGTGCGCTCTCGGCGGTTTCGCCCTCGGCTACCTCAGCCGGGACACCGTACCGGCCTCGCTGGCGGAATGGACGCCCCTGCTGGCTCCCGCCGTCGTTGTTCTGGTGCTTTTGATCCTCCTGCGCTTCTGCCTGCCTGCGGTGCTGCGCTGGAATGCCACCCGGTATGTGCTCACCAACCGCCGGATGATCCACCGCAGGGGAGTGCTGCGCCGGCGCGAGCACGACCTGCCGCTCGCCTCGATCTACCAGCTGGAGGCGCGGCAGGGGATTGCCCAGCGCCTGCAGCGTGCAGGCACCCTGCGCATCGACCTGGGCCGCGGCCGGATCATCGATTACCCGTCGGTGCCGGAAGTGCACCGGTTCAAGTCAATTGTGTTGGCCACCATAGAAGACCTGCCAATGACCGTTATGTTCGATGGTGTAGATATTGAAGGAAGCGCGGGCTACGACGACGAATGGAGCACCGATGAGTGAGCAGGGCCAGGACGCACCCGATGGTGCCGCTGAGCCCGAGCCGCTGACGCTGTCGATGAACGCAGTGCCGATGCCGGACAAACCCGTGGTGCCGGAAGGCTCCGGGGCAATCGACCGTGAAGACGTCCGCCGGCTGGAAGCCCAGCTCATCGGCGGACCCCGAACGCTGAAGCGGCGTGAAGCCGCGGCCGGGGCCGGGGTTTCACTGCTGTCGGCCCGCAAGCTCTGGCGTGCCATGGGTTTCCCGAACCTCGACGACGACGCCGTGTTCTTCACTGAAGCCGACCGGGACGCCCTGAGCACCGTGATCGAACTGGTCCGCGAAGAACGCCTGACCGAGGAAGCCGCCATCTCCATCATGCGGTCGATCGGGCAGATGACGGACCGGATGGTCGTCTGGCAGATCGAAGCGCTGGTCGAGGAAATGGTGGTCCAGCGCGGAATTACCGACGCCGAGGCACGCAAGCGGCTTGTCGCAGCCATGCCGGACCTGATCGAACCGCTGGAAAAGACGCTGGTTTACGCCTGGAAACGGCAGCTGAATGCGGCCATCCAGCGGCTGGCCCTGCGCGCCGAGGCCGGTCTTGCCAGCCACGACGCGGACACCGATGACAATCCTCTGCCGCTGGCACGCGCCGTCGGATTTGCCGACCTGGTGTCCTACACCAGCCTCTCCCGGCAGATGAACGAGAAGACCCTGGCGCAGATGGTCCAGCGCTTTGAGCACAAGTGCTCCGAGATCATTTCCGTGGGCGGCGGCCGGCTGGTCAAGACCATCGGCGATGAAGTCCTGTTCAACGCCGAGACCCCCGAAGCCGGGGCGGAGATTTCCCTGGCGCTGGCCAAGGCCTTTACCGAGGACGAGCTGCTGCCCTCGGCCCGGGTGGCCATGGTCTGGGGACGTGTGCTCTCACGCCTGGGCGATATTTACGGGCCCACCGTGAACCTCGCGTCCAGGCTGACCTCGCTCGCGGAACCGGGGACGGTCCTCACTGATGCCTCCACTGCGGCGGCCCTGCGCAACAACGAGCGCTTCATCCTAATCCCGCATTCCCCGCGGAACGTGCGCGGATTCGGGGAAATCCACCCCGTGACGCTGGCCCGCGGCACCGGCCCGGGACTGGTTCTGGACTAGGTTTCGGACTTCCCGGGGCGCGGTGCGGCACCGGCGTCCGGTAGACGATCGCTCCGGTTTGGGAGTTTTCGGCCGGTACGCGGCGTCCGATTTCTCCCAAACCGGAGCGATTACACCAAGACCGGCCGGGAAACCGCCCGGAAGCCCAGCCTGCCTCGTGCCCGGCTTGTCCTGTCCCCGGTCCGGCCGGTCCGTTTCGGTCTGCCTCGTCTGGCGCTTCCAGCAACCCGGCGACGTTCGGGCTAGCCTTCGTGCCTGTTTTCCTCCGGTTGGGGACAATCCTGCCGTTTCGGGACTTTCCTGCCGCGGCGCCGTGCAGGAGGGACCCAAACTGGCAGGGAAGTCCCAAAGTGGAGGGGAACCTTGCAGAAAAGGGGCTGGGAAGGGGGTTTCTCTCCTGTCCCGTGCACGCGCCCACGGGTCTGCTGGATTAGGTTCCGTTCCGGTTCGTGCCTCGTCCCGGTCTTGGCATCCTGTGTTGCAATAACGTCGCTTCGGGGATGGCCTGATTATCTTGTGTGGCGTTGACGTCCCTATCCGGCGTTCAAAGGGACGGTATTGCAGCACACGATTCGGGACGGTGGATTTATACAGCGTCATTGCGCCACAGGATGCAAAGCCGATGCAGGGAAGCACAGGACGGAGAGCTCAGCGCGGAACGCCGCTGCCGGGAATGGAGCAGGAGCCGGCAGGCCCCGCACCAGCGACCCGCCCGACAACCGACCCGGACCTAGGACCAGGCCGGCCGGCCGACCCGGACCCCCGATCCGGCCCCGACGCGACCCGGCCACACCCGCGCCCCGGCTGACCCGGCCCCGACGCGCCCCGACGCGCCCCGGCCAGCGGCCGGCC
>NZ_JAXIOM010000041.1:0-37027 GCF_049311025.1 Arthrobacter sp. 3Tela_A | reverse complement strand
TCCTCAGCATGAGGAAGCGGGCCCGTCCTTTTGCGTACAGGGTGGCTAGGCGTCCGCGGCGTAGCCCTGGGGGTTCTGCTTCTGCCAGTTCCAGTGGTCCCGGCACATGTCGTCCAGGGAGCGGCCGGCGGACCAGCCCAGCTCTGCCAGGGCCGCGGAAGGATCGGCGTAGCTTACCGCGGCGTCTCCGGGGCGGCGGGGAGCGAACTCATATGGAACTTCCCGGCCGGCAGCCTTGGAGAACGCTGCGAGGACCTCCAGCACGGAGGAACCGTTGCCGGTGCCGAGGTTCCAGCGCTTGACCCCCTTGCGGGCAGAGATGTAGTCCAGCGCAGCCAGGTGGCCGGCGGCGAGGTCCATTACGTGGATGTAGTCCCGCACGCCTGTGCCGTCCGGGGTGGGGTAGTCGTTGCCGAAGACCATGACCTTGTCCCGGCGTCCTACGGCAACCTGGGCCACGAACGGCAGCAGGTTGTTGGGAACACCGGTGGGGTCTTCTCCGATGCGCCCGGAGTCGTGGGCGCCCACCGGGTTGAAGTAGCGCAGCAGGGCGATGCTCCAGCGTTCATCCGAGGCACCGAGGTCGGAGAGGATGTCCTCGATCTGTTCCTTGGTGCGCCCGTAGGGGTTCACGGCATCCATCGGCATCTTTTCGATCAGCGGCACTTCTTCGGATGCGCCGTAGACGGTGGCCGAGGAACTGAAGACGATGGTGCGCACATCATGCCGGTCCATGGCTGCCAGCAGGTTCAGGGTGCCGGCAACGTTGTTGCGGTAGTAGTGCAGCGGCTTGGCCACGGATTCACCGACGGCCTTGAGTCCGGCGAAGTGGATGACGGCCTCGGGGGAGTGCTCCGTGAAGATAGCTTCAAGGGCCTCGGGGTCCAGCAGATCGGCCTGCACGAACGCGGCGGTGCGTCCGGTCAGTTCCTGGACCCGGTTGAGTGATTCGGTGCTGGAGTTGGCGAGGTTGTCCATCACAACGACGTCGTGGCCGGCCTGCAGCAGCTCAAGCGTGGTGTGGGACCCGATGTAGCCGGTTCCTCCGGTGACTAGTATTCGCATGGTTCCAGCCTAGCGGGTCTGCTGTGCCTGCGGCCTGCCGGGCCTCTGTCACCCGTTGCCGACGGCAACGGGTGCAATATGAATGGCTACCTGGGTGTCGGGGGCATCGGAGGCCTTCCATTCGCCGCTTCCGCGGGTCCAGGTCCTGGAGTCAAAGGACACCTCGTTGATGTTCAGCGCCTTCGCATTCGCCACTGCCCACTGGGCCAGCGACCAGCCGTACTCACCCGTTGCACCGACCACCAGCACGTCGCCAAGGACCATGGCCTGCTGCTGCCCGTACAGTGAGGTCATCGCGGCGAGGACGGTGTTCGGATCCCCGGGAGCTTCGGCCGGGTTGAGGGTGCAGGTGAGGGCTGCGGGGGACTGCCCGGTCAGGGCCGAAGCGAATGCCCTGCCTTCGGGTTCGTGGTCGGCGTAGGCGTCAGGAAAGGCGCTTCGCTGGACGGTCTGGGCGGCAACCGTGATGGGCAGGTCCTGGTACCCGGGCACCTGAACCAGGGCGTCATAAAAAGCGTTGGCTGCGTAAACCGGGTCCATGACCTGTTCCTGCGAACCCCAGCCCTGTGACGGACGCTGCTGGAACAGTCCGCGCGAATCGGGGCCCGCGTTGTCCCCGTAGTCGAGGTTGCGGAGCCCGGATTCCTGTACGGCGGTGGCCAGGGCGATCGATGCCGCCCGCGGCGGAAGGCCGCGGGCGACGGCGACGGCCGCGATGGTGGAGGCGTTGACTGCCTGGTCCGGGTTCAGGGACCAGGAGGTGCCGCTGACCGTAGCGGTGCAGCGTTCACGGATTGGGCGGTCCTGGTCCCGGTTCACAACCAGGACCAGGAGACAGAGCAGCACTGCCGCGGCTGCCGCGGCGGCAAGCAGCAGCACACTGATGCGTCTGCGCCGTGCCGCGGGCTGCGCGCCGCGGGCCACTGCCCTGCCTCCCCGGTCCGGTTCCTAGTTGGCGTGGAGAGCTTCGTTCAGCTCAACTGTGCGGGCAAGCCGGGGGAGGGCCTCGACGGCGCCGGTGGAGGAATTGCGGCGGAACAGGAGGCCGGGAACACCGGAGAGATCTGCGGCCTTTACCGTGCGGACCTCGTTGGTTTCAGGGTCAGTGACGCTGACACGCGTGCCGGCCGTGACGTACAGGCCGGCTTCAACGACGCTGTCATCTCCAATGCTGATGCCCACACCTGAGTTCGCTCCCAGGAGCACACGCTCACCAATCGTGATCCGTTCCTTGCCGCCGCCGGAGAGGGTGCCCATGATGGACGCGCCGCCGCCGACGTCGGAGCCATCTCCTACCACGACGCCGGCCGAGATCCGGCCCTCCACCATCGAGGTGCCCAGGGTTCCGGCATTAAAGTTCACGAATCCTTCGTGCATAACGGTGGTGCCTTCGGCCAGGTGCGCACCCAGGCGGACGCGGTTTGCATCGGCGATGCGAACGCCGGTGGGCAGGACGTAGTCCACCATCCGGGGGAACTTGTCCACACCGTAGACGGTGACTGCTCCGCGGGCGCGGAGGCCAAGGCGCACCTGGTCGAAGCCGGCGACCTGGCACGGGCCGAAGTTGGTCCAGACAACGTTGGGGAGCACGCCGAAAATGCCGTCGAGGTTGACCGTGTTCGGAGCCGCGAGGCGGGCGGAGAGAACGTGCAGGCGGAGATAGGCGTCGGCAGTGCCGGCCGGGGCGTCGTTCAGGTCAATCTGTGTTTCGACGACCTCGCCGCGGGTTCCGCGCACCTCATCAGCCATGGCCGCGGCGGCCTTTCCTAGCTCGGCGGCCAGGTCGCCGTCGTTCTCCAGCGGGGCAAGGGCGGGACGGGGATACCAGACATCCAGGACCGTGCCGTCTGCGGCTACGGTGGCCAGTCCGAGACCGGACGCGGTGCGTGGGGTGGGGGCTGAGGAGGTGCTTGAAGTCATGGGTTCTAGTCTAGCGAGCGGTAGTCTGGAGCGGTGACCGTATTACCTGCCAAGCCCCTGAACCTGCTCGACGACGTCGCGGACCTGACCGCTGCCCTGATGGACATTGAGAGTGTGTCCGGGAACGAAGCGGCGATTGCCGATGCCGTGGAAGCTGCCCTGAAGGAACTGGGCCATCTGGAAGTGGTGCGCGACGGCGATTCCGTGATGGCACGCACCAACCTGGGGCGTAGCGAGAGGGTGATCCTGGCCGGGCATCTGGATACTGTGCCGCTGCCCTCTGTTCCCGGCTCACGGGGAACAGTCCCCTCCAGCTGGGACGGTGAGGTGCTGTACGGCCGCGGTGCCACCGACATGAAGGGCGGAGTCGCCGTCCAGCTCGCTCTGGCTGCCGGCCTTACCGACCCGAACCGGGACATTACGTTCGTCTTCTATGACCATGAGGAAGTGGATGCATCCCTGAGCGGCCTCGGCCGGCTGGAGAAGTCCTTTCCCGAGTGGCTGAAAGCGGACTTCGCGATCCTGCTTGAGCCCACCGACGGCACTGTTGAGGGCGGCTGCAACGGAACCATGCGGTTCCAGGCCCGCACCACGGGTAAAGCCGCGCACTCGGCCCGTGCCTGGATGGGGGACAACGCCATCCACGGGGCTGCCGAGATCCTGGTGCGGCTGCGGGACCATCAGCCGGCCACCGTTCGGGTTGAAGGACTTGATTACCGTGAATCCCTGAATGCCGTGAGAATTCACGGCGGCACGGCCGGCAACGTCATCCCTGATGCGGCCGTGGTGGAGATCAATTACCGCTTTGCCCCGGATAAGGACCTCGCCCAGGCCGAGGCCTACGTCCGGGACCTGCTGGACGGGTTTGACCTGGTTCTCACTGATGCTTCCGCAGGGGCCCGGCCCGGCCTGGACCGTCCTGCAGCTGCGAGTTTTATCGAGGCTGTTGGCGCCGAGCCCAAGCCCAAGTACGGCTGGACCGACGTCGCCCGTTTCAGTGCCCTGGGCATTCCTGCAGTGAACTTCGGACCCGGCGATGCGCTGCTGGCCCATTCGGACAATGAGCACGTCAGCGCCGGAGCTATCCGTGAATGCCTGCGTGCGCTGGATACCTGGCTCGCGTCCTGAACACATAAAACGAGATAGCAGAAAGTGCCCTTTAGAAGCTTCTAAAGGGCACTTTCTGCTATCTCGGTGGAGAGGGAGGGCTACTTCGCCGGTGCGGGGACGCCTTCCGGATCCACGGCCTCGTCGGCCTTGAGCAGGGTGCCTGCCCGCGCGCCGAGCCGGCGCGAGAGGCGCTGGGCGGCGAACGTGAGGATCATGTTCAGGATGATGAAGATTGCCGCGGTGACCAGCAGGGCCGGCAGGATGTTGCCGTCACCTGCCGCAAGCCTCCGGGCGAAGACCAGCAGTTCGCTGTAGCCAATGAAGGCACCGAGTGCCGAGTCCTTCAGGATGACGACAAACTGGCTCAGCAGCGCCGGCAGCATGGCTACCAGGGCCTGCGGAACCTCGATGACACGAAGGGACTGGCTTCTGGTCAGGCCAATGGCCAGTCCAGCCTCGCGCTGGCCCTTGGGCAGCCCAAACACACCGGACCGTACGAGCTCGGCAATGACGGAGCCGTTGTACAGAGTCAGGGCAAGGACGACGGCGACGAACGGGACGTCCGCGGGTGCCACGGGTGTGGACTTGGAGAGGAACTGGTAGAAGAAGATCATCATCAGCAGGACCGGCACGGCGCGGAAGAACTCCACGATGACGCCGGCGACCCAGCTGACGGCCTTCACTGAGGACAGGCGTCCCAGGCCAAAGACCAGACCGAAAGCGATGGACGTGACGATCGCGACGCCGGCTGCCTTGAGTGTGGCCAGCAGGCCCGGGAGCATGTTGTATTCCCAGGTGTCGGCCTCCAGGAACGGCGTCCACTTGGCTGCTTCGAACTGTCCCTTGTCCGCCAGCCCCTTAACCACCAGGGCAAGCAGGGCGAGGATAAACAGGACGCCGAGGATGTTGCCGATGAGGATGCGACGGCGGGCCCGAGGCCCGGGTGCGTCAAAGAGGACACTCTGGCTCATCGCGCCACCGCCAGTTTCTTTGAGGCCCAGGTTGTCAGCAGGCCGATGGGGATCACGATGAGCACGAAGCCCATCGCGAAGGTCAGGAAGATCTGCGTCATAAGATCCGGCCGGAACTCGATCATGGTCTTCATCAGGCCGGAAGCTTCAGCCACAGATGCCACTGCTGCGACCGTAGTGTTCTTTGCCAGCGCGATCAGCACGTTGCCCAGCGGAGCGACGGCGCCGCGGAAAGCCTGCGGCAGGATGATCAGCCACGCTGCGGGCAGGAAAGACAGTCCGATGGAACGTGCAGCTTCGGCCTGTCCCAGCGGCACGGTGTTCACACCGCTTCGGATCGCTTCGCAGACGAACGCCGCGTGGTAGACGGAGAGCGAGAGCACTGCCAGCCGGAAGAAGTTGAGGTCAAAATCGCCGGAGAGGTTCACCTGCAGCTGGGACCACAAGGCAAGGGTGCCGAAAACCATGATGATGGTCAGCGGCGTGTTCCTGAAGATGTTCACGTACGCGGTGCCGAACCAGCGCAGGCTGGCAATCGGCGAAATGCGCATAACCGCCAGGATGGTGCCAAGCACCAGGGACCACAGTGCGGCCCAGAATGTTAGTTGGATGTTGACCCAGAAGGCCCCGACGACGTCGTATTCGCCGAAGAGCTCGAGGAAACCTTCCATATGTCACCTCTTCCGTAAAAATGTGTGGAGCGGAGTTGGGGGCAGGGCTTGTGGCCCTGCCCCGAACTTTGCCGCCGAAAACCCGGCGGAGGCGGGCCGCTTAGGCGCAGGCGTCCATGGTCGGCGGGTTCAGCTCAGCGTTGAACGTGTAGTCAGCGCCTTCGGTGTTCTTCTTGATGGCTTCTTCCCAGGCGCCGTCTTCGATCATCTTTTCGATGGCAGCGTTGATGTCTTCACACTTGTCGCTGTCCTTCTGGATGCCAACGCCGTACTTCTCCTCGGAGAAGGTGTTGCCGACAACCTTGAACTGGCCCTTGTTGGCGTCCGTGGAAGCCAGGCCGGCCAGGATGATGTCATCGGTGGTCACGGCATCAATGGAGCCGCCCTGCATGGCCGTTACACACTCGGCGTAGCTGGGCTGCTCCACCAGGTTCACGTCCGTGGCGATTCCGTCCTTGACCTTCTGTGCGGAGGTGGACCCGGTGACTGAGCAAAGGGTCTTGCCGTTCAGGTCTTCGGGGCCGGTGATGTCGGAGTCCGAGCGGACCAGCAGGTCCTGGCCGGCGACGAAGTACGGTCCTGCGAAGGAGACCTTTTCCTTGCGCGTGTCAGTGATGGAGTAAGTCGCGAAGATCATGTCGACCTGGTCGTTTTCCAGCATGTTCTCGCGCTGGGCAGACGGGGTCTCAATCCATTCGATCTGGTCCTCGCCGTAGCCGAGTTCATTGGCTACGTACTTGGCAACATCCACGTCGAAACCGGCGTAGTCCCCGGCTTCGGCGAAGCCCAGGCCCGGCTGGTCAAACTTGATGCCGACGCGGATGGTCTCGGCGTCACCGGAGTCTGCCGAGTCGCTGCCGGAGTCGCCGCCGCATGCGGACAGGGTCAGTGCGGCAGCTGCTGCCATGGCGGCAACTGCGTAACGGGTATTGCGCATTTTTTCTCCTTGCATTGCGGCCAGGACCCGTGGGGGCCCCGGCCTGTGCCTCAAAGGGTGGATGAAAAACCGGCGGGCGCCTTAGTGGGCGAGGATCTTCCCGAGGAAGTCCTTGGCCCGGTCGCTCTGGGGGTTGGTGAAGAACTCTTCGGGTGCAGCCTGTTCCACGATCTGGCCGTCGGCCATAAAGATCACGCGGTCTGCTGCCTTGCGGGCGAAGCCCATTTCGTGGGTGACTACGATCATGGTCATGCCCTCCTGGGCAAGCTCCACCATGGTGTCCAGGACTTCGTTGATCATTTCGGGATCGAGCGCTGAAGTGGGCTCATCAAAGAGCATGACCTTCGGCTTCATGGCCAGCGCCCGGGCGATGGCAACGCGCTGCTGCTGTCCGCCGGAGAGCTGGGCGGGAAGCTTGTTCGCCTGGTTGTCGACGCCGACGCGCTTCAGCAGCGCCATCGCCTTCTCCTTGGCTTCGGCAGGCTTGGTCCGCTTGACCTTGATGGGGCCCAGGGCCACATTGTCCAGAATGCTCTTGTGCGCGAAGAGATTAAACGACTGGAAGACCATGCCGACGTCGGCACGCAGCTTGGCGAGCCCCTTGCCCTCCGCGGGGAGAGGCTTGCCGTCGATGGTGATCTCGCCGTCGTCGATGGTCTCCAGGCGGTTGATGGCACGGCAGAGGGTCGACTTGCCGGACCCGGACGGGCCGATCACGACGACCACTTCGCCGCGAGCCACATCAAGGTTGATGTCCCGCAGCACATGGAGATCCCCGAAGTGCTTGTTTACGTTCTTCAGCGAGACGAGGGGTGCTGCTTGCTCAGGCACCGGCTGCCCTGATGGTGTGTCACTGGTCATAGGTAGAAGATAGCGAACATTTCAACCCCCGGTGTCCCCGATCACTCCGGCGTGGACAAATCGTGACTCAAGAGAAACCAAATGACTCCGACCCGGTGCGTCAGTGATGAGGTGCTCATCACCTCTGTGGCCTAGCCTTGGTAGATGGCTATCAGCGACGAAGAAGGCTTCACCCGACCGGTATCGGCGAAGAGGCGCGGGCCGGTCGAACTGCGCCGCGGGCAGGCCCGGGTTCCGCAGTCGGACCGGTTCCTGCTGGATACTGCGGACGGAACCAGTTTCACGCACACCGATCCGTGGCGGGTGCTGCGGATCCAGAGCGAGTTCGTTGAGGGCTTCGGGACGCTCTCGGAGCTGGGGCCGGCGGTGAGCGTGTTCGGTTCGGCGCGGAGCCTGCCGGGTTCACGCTGGTACGAGACGGGGGTCACCGTGGGCCGCCTGCTCTCCGAGGCAGGGCTGGCCGTGATAACCGGCGGCGGTCCCGGGTCCATGGAAGCGGCGAACAAGGGCGCGGTTGAAGCCGGGGGAGTGTCCGTTGGGCTGGGCATCGAGCTGCCCTTTGAGACCGGGCTTAACGACTGGGTGGATCTGGGCATCAACTTCCGGTACTTCTTTGTCCGCAAGACCATGTTCGTGAAGTACGCCCAGGGATTCATCGTCCTGCCCGGCGGCTTCGGCACCCTCGATGAGCTCTTCGAGGCGATGACCCTGGTCCAGACGCAGAAGGTGACGTCATTCCCGATAGTGCTGATCGGCACGGACTTTTGGGCTCCGCTGCTGGACTGGGTGCGCGGAAGCCTGCTTGAAGAGGGAATGGTCTCTGCCAAGGACCTCGAACTGGTGCACGTGGTGGACGATCCCGCCGAGGCAGTGAAACTCATCATCGCTGACAGCGCCGGGCATCTATCGCTCTGACCGGGGAGCGGGCGCATCTGCGACGATGGTCCGGTGATGATCCTGCTTGCATTCCTTGGAATTGCCGTCGTGGGCGCGGCAGCCCTGTTTGCGTCCGGCCGGTTCGGTGCGCGCCGGCGCGCCGGCGCGGATGCGTACCGTGCCGTGCCGGCGGATGTTCTCGGTGAGCCTGACCCGCGGCTGCCCCCGGTGCTGCTTCCGGAGAGCCCCGGCGCCGCCGACATTGAGGACTTGAGATTCTCCGTGGCGCTGCGCGGCTACCGCATGGATGAGGTGGACGAGGTCCTGCAGAGGCTGGCCGCCGCTCTGCTGGAACGCGATGCTGCCCTGGCCCAGCTCAGGGAACCGGAGGGCCGGCCGCAGCCGGGGACCGGCCGCCACGCGCAGGTGCAGTCCCCGGAAGATGAAACCGGACGGCAGGAGAGGTGAGCGCTGCGCTCCCCGGACCGGACGGACGGCTCCGCTGCCCCTGGGCGCTGGGCAGCGAGACCTATCTCGCCTACCACGACACCGAATGGGGCCGGCCGGTGCATGGCGAGAACGCACTCTTCGAACGCCTGTGCCTGGAAGGATTCCAGGCTGGGCTGAGCTGGATCACCATCCTGCGGAAGCGGGAAGCCTTCCGCCGGGCCTTCGCCGGGTTTGACCCTCAGGCGGTGGCCCGGTTCGGTGACGCTGAGGTGTCAGCCCTCATGGATAATCCGGAGATTGTCCGCAATGAAGCGAAAATCCGGGCCGTGATCACCAACGCGCACGCACTTCTCACCCTGCCGGAGGGAGAAACGCTTTCCGGGCTGCTGGAAAAGCACCGTCCACCCGTGCAGCCTGCCCCGCACGAAACCACGGACGTTCCGGCGGAGACCGGGGAATCGCGCAGCCTGTCCAAAGAGCTGCGCAGGCGGGGATTCCGTTTTGTGGGCCCGGTGACCGCCTATGCCATGCTGCAGGCCACCGGCTACGCGAACGACCACCTTGCCGCCTGCGAGTTCAGAGGGCCTTCTGAACCGCCCTCCTGAACCGCCGCTGCCGGCGCGACATGTGTCCCCAGACACACCGAAATTTCGCCTGCTTACGGTTTGTACGGAATAATGGCGACAAATGCGGCTCGGCACCCTAACAACAATGGGGGCGGGCGGCAGCAGGAACGGTGATTACTCGGGGAATAACCCCGCAGTGCACTTTTGAAAGGGGAACTTCAAGATGGCTGCGATGAAACCGCGTACGGGTGATGGACCTATGGAGGTCACCAAGGAAGGGCGCAGCCTGATCTTGCGGGTGCCCATCGACGGCGGCGGACGGCTTGTCGTTGAACTGAACGCTGAAGAAGCGGGCAAGCTCAAGGAATGCCTCCTCGGCGTCACCAGCTAGGCTTGGTGCATGCGTCCTTCCAGGCAGAATTCCAAGCCTGCGGGTGCCTCCGGGTCTCTCCGCAGCAAATCCATGACGACGGTATCCGGGCTCGCTCCGCTGGCGGAGCGTCCCGGGGATCCGGGCTCGGGCCTGTCCCCGCTGCCGGAAGAGGGCGTTGACGTCCTTGCCGTTGCCATAGCTCCGGGGCCGCCGGGGGACCGCACGGTTCCCGAGCCCCGGCGGGGAGCGGTGGAAGCCGCCGTGCGCTACGGGATCGACGTCGCCGCCCGCGCTGAAGCTGCCGGCATCACCGGCAAGGCCGGCGAGCACCTTGTCGTTGAACCGCCGCGCGGATCCGCGGACCTGCCCGGCAAGCTTATTTATCTCGGTGTGGGCGACGAGTCCCACCAGAGCCTGCGGCGTGCCGGAGCCAGCCTGGCCCGGGCAACATTCGGAGCCCGGAAAATCCGGATGAGTGTCATTGATTCGATGACACCGCAGGCACAGCAGGCGTTCCTGGAGGGGTTTTTCCTGGGCGGTTACCGTGCGCCCAGGACCGGCCTGGAAAAGCCTGCAAAGCCCATGGCGGAACAAATGGAAGTAACCGGCCTGGCACCGCACGCCCTGGAACTGGCAGAGATTTCTGCCCGGGCGGCGTGGCTGGCCCGGGACCTGACCAACACTTCACCGGACACCGCCACGCCGGAGTGGATCGCCGCGCAGAGTTCCGCGGTGGCGGCTGCCCACGGCCTGGATGTGGAAATCCGTGATCCGCAGGCCCTGGCGGCTGAAGGATTCGGCGGTCTCACCGCCGTCGGCTCCGGATCCGCCAACGGCCCGCGGCTGGTCCGCATCACCTACCGGCCGGAGGGCGCCGGTTCAGAAGACCGCGTGGTCCTGGTGGGCAAGGGCATTACCTTCGACTCGGGCGGCATTTCGCTCAAGCCGCGCGAGTCCATGCCCGCAATGAAAATGGACATGGCGGGTTCGGCCGTCGTTCTGGCTGCCGTGCAGGCCGCCGCTGAACTTCAGCTTCCGTTCGAGGTGACAGGCCTGCTGGCCCTGGCCGAGAACGCGCTGGACGGCGCCTCCTACCGCCCGGGCGACATTGTGCGGATCTATAACGGGACCACGGTTGAGATCGGCAATACGGATGCCGAAGGGCGCATGGTGCTTGCCGATGCGCTGGCCTACGCTGTGCAGGAGCTAAAGCCCTCGGCACTGATCGACGTCGCGACCCTGACCGGTGCTGCCATGCTGGGCCTGGGCAAACGCCACGCAGCGCTCTTCGGCAACAATCCGCAGCTGCTCGGCGCGATGGAAGCAGCCGCCAGCAGCAGCGGGGAGCCGCTCTGGCAGCTCCCTCTGGTGCCCGACTACGACTACCTGCTTGAATCGGCGACCGCGGACCTTGCCCATGTTGCTCCGGTGGGAGCAAAGGCCGGTGCCGGCGCCATCCTGGCAGCGTTGTTCCTGGAGAAATTCGTGGACGGAACGCCGTGGATTCATCTGGACATCGCCGGCCCCATGGAAGTGTCGTCGGATACCCATGAGTATTCCAAGGGCGCTACCGGTTTTGGTGCCAGGCTGCTGATTTCATTCCTGCGTGCGCGCGCGGCACGGACGCGGGCGGAAAGCGCCTAGCGGCCGGACGCCGTCTTCACGGCCAGCTGGAGGCCGTCGCCGGTGGGCAGCAGTGCTGAGACCAGGGAGTCGTTGTCCCGGATGAGCCTGCCGACCTGGCGCATGGTCGCCGTGAGCGGTTCACGCGCAGCCGGGTCGGCAACCCTGCCGTTGTCCAGGGCGCCGTTGATGATCAGCAGCCCGCCCGGCTTCAGCAGCCGCACGGCCTGCTCGGCGTAGAGCACGAAGGACGCCTTGTCAGCGTCGACAAAGACCAGGTCGTAGGCGTTGTCCGTCAGGCGGGGAAGCACCTGTGCGGCACGGCCTGAGATGGTCCGGGTGCGGTTGCCGGGAATGCCTGCCTCCGAATAGGCCAGGCGTGCCGCCCGCAGGTGGTCCACGTCGGAGTCGATGGTGGTCAGGACCGAACCGGGCCCAAGGCCGCGCAGCAGGCAGACGCCGGAGACGCCCGCGCCGGTCCCGATCTCCACTACCGTCTGGGCTTTGGACGACGCCGCCAGTACGGTCAGCGCCGCACCCACTCCGGTGCTGACCGGGACCACACCGAGTTCGTGCGAACGCTCCCGCGCGCGGAGCAGGACTTCATCCTCAAACGGCAGCCCCTCCGTGTAGGACCACGTGCTCTGCTTGTCGGCGCTCATGGGTGCACTGTCTCTTTCTTCGAATCATCCAGGGGTTTGGCAGCCGGGAAGCGCCGGAGGAAACAGGCGGGGCGCTGCTGGTTCCGCGGCGGGCACTGCGGCAATACAAGCTTAAGGCCACTGGGGCCTGTTTCCGCCCAGCCGCGCTCCGTGCGCGGCGCCGTCAGCGGGAGGCCGAAAGATTGCCCTCGCCCACTTGTCTCCCTCCACGTGGCGTGCTAACAGCGAACTCCCAGAAATATGCGCAAACATGGATGGTGAACCTACTGACGATCGCCAGCCTGCAGCGGTGCATGAGCGATTCCTGCGGGCCGCAGATTACGTTGCGAAGGGAGGAAGACCGTGACGGGGACACTGGACGTTGCTGCTGAAACACCTGCGGAAACTGACTGGGTGCGTCCGACCTGGCAGGAAGTGGTGGAAACCCACTCTGCCAAGGTTTACCGCCTGGCCTACCGGCTAACCGGCAACAAGCACGACGCCGAGGACCTCACCCAGGAAGTATTTGTCCGCGTCTTCCGCTCCCTTGCCAATTTCCAGCCCGGAACCCTGGACGGCTGGCTGCACCGCATCACCACCAACCTTTTCCTGGACCAGGCGCGGCGCCGCAGCCGCATCCGGTTCGACGGCATGAGCGAAGAAGCGGAAAGCAGGCTGCCCAGCCAGGGCCCCGGCCCAGAGCGCAGCTTCGAGTTCAACAACCTGGACGTGGATATCCAGCGTGCCCTGGAGGAACTGCCGCCGGACTTCCGCGCCGCCGTCGTTCTCTGTGACCTCGAAGGGCTTTCCTATGACGAGGTGGCTCATGCCCTGGGCGTGAAGCTCGGCACGGTCCGCTCCCGTATCCACCGCGGCCGCAGCATGCTGAAGGAAAAGCTGGCGCACCGGGACCCGGCCCAGCGCCGTGCCCCCTCAGTGGGCCTGAAGCTTCCCCGCGTGGCAGGAGCCAGCTAGAGCATATGCGCCACCCCAAACGCCACCTCCGTGAATTCCTGGACGAAGAATTGCCGGCACGCCGACGTGCCGCAGTCCAGGCCCACCTTTCGCGCTGCGCTGCGTGCCGGTGCCTGGTGGAGGAGGAACGCCGCCTGCGCAGCAGAATGAGGGCCATGAAGGTGCCCTCTCCGCGTGAGGACCTGGCCAGCCGGATCGTGGCAGACAGTGCCGCCGCGGTGGAACACCAGACCCAGGCTGGACGGGGACGGGGACGCTACGCCGTGGCGATCGGCGGAATCCTGACCATGGTCTCTGGTTTTGTGCTGGCCGGTGCCTATGTGCTGGGAAGCCTCGCCGAGGAACCACTGTCCGCTCCGCAGCAGGCCCACCTTCTGGCGGGCTGGAACCAGCTGGCAGAACAGCGCAGCCTTTCCAACGAGGAAGTCGAACATCTGCGTGCTTCCGGATGGTCCTGCCCGGAACTTACCGAGCTGGGCTTCACGCTTGCCTCGGCCCGCACCCTGCAGGTGGCAGGGCATCCGGCCGTGGCTCTGGAACTGACCCGCAACGGCGAGAGCATCACGGTCTACGAGCAGCGCCCGCGGCAGGGAGATGCCAACCCCCAGGTCCTGCACGCTGTCACGGGCAAACCTGTGGCGGAGGAGGGGTTCAGTGCCTCCTCCGGAGCGACGGAAACTGCCCCGCTCGTCTGGCATGACGAGTCCCGTCCCGGCGAGGCAGTGCTCTCCGCGCGGAATGTTACTTATACTCTGGCCACTTCAGTCCCGGAAGAAACCCTGTCTTCAGTTGTGGGAGAACTCTCCCTGAGCGAGTCCGCCCGCCTGCTGGTGCCCGCCAGGGACCCGGATTCCGGGGCAGTGGACCGGGTTCTGCACGGCCTGGCCATGCTTGCCGGTGCGGGACGTTCACTTTGAGTCCACTTGCAAAGTGGCCCTTGTCCAGCGGGAAAAGGTAACCTTCAAAAGTGTTCGGAATTAACGGCTATGAGCTGATCATCCTGGCGATCCTCGCCGTGGCTATTCTCGGTCCCGAACGCCTGCCCGAATACGCTTCCCAGCTGGCCCGGCTTGTGCGCGAACTGCGCCGGATGGCTACCGGGGCACGCGAACAGCTGCGCGAAGAAGTCGGCCCGGAAATCGACGAGGTGGACTGGCGCAAGCTCGACCCCCGCCAGTACGACCCACGGCGGATTATCAAGGAAGCGCTGCTCGACGACGTTGAGGACGCCGTCCGCCCGGCTACTGCCCGCAGCAACGGATCTGCCCGGCAGGCACCCGTCCGGACCGGGGCTGAATCCCCGGCTGCCGCTGCTCCTGTGCGGACAGCTGCCGCCCCGCCGCCTCCCGTGCAGCGCATTGAGCGCCTGGGCAGCGGCGAGCGTGCTCCGTTCGACGCCGAAGCAACCTAGCCCGGGACCTGCGCCACTGCGGCACCCGGGACTAGCTGCGCGGGGTCACCGACAGGTTCAGCCCGGACAGGCCGCGGGGCCGTCCCGCCAGCACGGCAGCGATGCGGCGGAGTTCGCCCCCGGCCGTATCCGGCCCGGCAGCTGCTTCGTCCAGAACTACCGGAAGCCCGGCATCCCCGCCCTCGCGCAGCCGCACATCCAGCGGGATGCTGCCCAGGAGCGGAACGTCATAGCCGAGGACGGTGCCCAGGCGCTGCGAGACCAGTTCGCCGCCGCCTGAGCCGAAGAGCTCCATGCGTTCGCCGGTGGGCAGTGCCAGCCAGGACATGTTCTCGATGACGCCCGCCACCTTCTGCCCGGTCTGGGCCGCTACGGTACCGGCGCGTTCCGCGACCTCGGCTGCGGCAGCCTGCGGGGTGGTAACCACCAGGATCTCTGAAGCGGGCAGCAGCTGTCCGACGGAAATCGCGATGTCTCCCGTTCCCGGCGGCAGGTCCAGCAGCAGTACATCCAGGTCGCCGAAATAGACGTCGGTGAGGAACTGTTCCAGGGCACGGTGCAGCATCGGCCCGCGCCAGGCGACCGGCTGGTTCTTGTCCAGGAACATGCCGATGGAGATCGTCTTGATGCCGTAGGCCACCGGAGGAAGGATCATCTCGTCTACCCGGGTGGGCGGTGCCGTGATGCCCAGCAGGCCCGGGACGGAGAAGCCGTGCACATCGGCGTCGACCACTCCCACGCGCAGCCCTGAGGCTGTCATGGCCGCTGCCAGGTTCACGGTCACGGTGGACTTGCCCACGCCTCCCTTGCCGCTGGCAACGGCATAGACCTTTGTCAGGGAACCCGGACGGCTGAAGGGTATGCCGCGGGTGCCTCCGGGGCCGCGCAGCTTCTCCTTGAGCTCCTCGCGCTGTGCGGGGCTCATGACGTCCAAGTCGACGTGCACGGAGGTGATGCCGGGTACGCCGGCGAGTTCACGTTCGACGTCGGCGGTAATGGTTCCGCGCAGCGGGCAGCCTGCGATGGTGAGCAGAACGCCGATGCGGGCGCTGCCGGCGCCGTCGACCTCCACGCTGCGCAGCATGCCGAGTTCGGTGATGGGGCGGCGCAGCTCCGGGTCGATGACCCGTTCCATGGCCGCCCGGGCCAGTTCCGCCAGATGTTCGTTTGATTCGGGCACTGCTTAGTCTTCTCCTGCACCTGAGGTGGCTTTGGACGGCGGAGTTGTGCTGCCGTCCTGGCCGCGGCGGCGGGTGCTGCGGCGCTGGCCGTCTTCTCGGTTGTCATTGGCTTCGAGGAGTTCCTCGAGAAGCCCGCGGATTTCGGAGCGGACGTAGTCGCGGGTGGCGACTTCCCGCAGCGCGATGCGCAGCTCGGCGATCTCGCGGGTGAGGTATTCGGTGTCCAGCAGGTTCCGTTCGGCACGTTCGCGGTCCTGCCGCATGGAGACCCGGTCCCGGTCGTCCTGGCGGTTCTGCGCCAGCAGCAGCAGGGGAGCCGCATAGGAAGCCTGCAGGGAGAGCATCAGGGTCAGCAGGGTGAAGCCCAGGGCGACGCTGTCGAACCGCAGCGGCTCAGGTCCCCACGTGTTCCAGACGAGCCACACAACGCAGAACACCGTCATGTAGAGCAGGAACTGCGGGGTGCCCATAAACCGGGCGAAGTTCTCCGTGGCGTGGCCAAAGGCATCGGGGTTGGGGGACAGCCGGGGGAACCACCTGGTTCGGGCGGTGCGCGGAGTGTCGAGGCCGTCAGTGCGGGGGCGGTTCTTCTCAGCCATTCTTCCTTCCCTGCCACATTATGGGGCCGGTGTCTTCGGAGGCACGCCAGTCATCCGGGAGCAGGTGGTCCAGGACGTCGTCGACCGTCACTGCTCCCACCAGGCGTCCGGTGTCGTTGACTACCGGCAGCGAGTTCAAGTTGTACGTTGCCAGCATCCGGGAGATCTCGGCGATGTTCGCGAAGTCCCGCACCGGCTCAAGGTCGGTATCGAGGATGTTGCCCAGCGCTTCCGGGGGAGCGGTGCGCAGGAGCTGCTGGATGTGCACGACGCCGAGGTAGCGTCCCGTGGGCGTCTCCAGCGGGGGACGGCAGACGTAGATTGAGGACGCGAGGGCGGGGGTGAGTTCCTCCCGCCGCACGTGCGCCAGGGCCTCGGCCACTGTTGCTTCCGGCGGCAGGATCACCGGGACCGGAGTCATCAGTGAGCCGGCGGTGTCCTCTTCATACTGCAGGAGCCGGCGCACATCCCGGGCGTCTTCCGGTTCCATCAGCTGCAGGAGTTCTTCCTTCTGCTCCTCGGGAAGCTCGTTGAGCAGGTCAGCGGCGTCGTCGGGATCCATTTCCTCCAGGACGTCGGCAGCACGCTCAACGTCCAGGGACTGCAGGATCTGCACCTGGTCGTCGTCGGGCAGTTCCTGCAGCACGTCCGCGAGGCGTTCGTCCTGCAGTTCGCTGGCCACTTCGATGCGGCGCTTGCCGCTCATTTCATGCAGTGCCTCCGCGAAGTCGGCGGGCTTGAGGTCGTCGTGCTGGGCGACGAACTGGGTGGCTGCCTGCGGGCCGGTGATGTCCCAGTGGCCTACCTCGGGCCACTCGATAATCAGCAGCTCACCGCGCCGGCGCAGGCCGCGCAGCCGGGACCCGCCTCCGCCGCGCCGCACGAAAAGACTTGAAACGTGCCAGTCACCGGCACGGTTCTGCTCAATGGCGATGTCTTCGACGGTTGCTTCACCGCTTCCGTCGGCCAGGACTACGCGGCTGTCGAAGAGTTCAGCGACCACCAGCATTTCGGCCCCGCGCTGCTGGAAACGGCGCAGGTTGACCAGGCCGGTGCAGATGATCTGGCTCGGATCCATCGAGGTGATGCGGGTGATGGGCACAAAGACGCGTTTCTTGCCGGGAACCTCGACGACGATGCCCACGGCCTGGGGCGGGCGGCCTGCCCCGCGGTCCAGCACCACGGCATCGCGGAGGCGGCCCAGCCTGTCGCCCAGGGGGTCGAAGACATCCAGGCCCAGCAGCCGTGCAATAAAGACGCGCGTAGGATTAGTGCTCACCCTACTTAGGCTACTTGGCGGCGGCGTCTTCGGCGCATTCGAACGGCCGCACTTGGCGTGGGAGCGTTCACTGCCAGCGATACATTGGTCCACAATCCCCGTAACTGCGAAAGAATAGGGGAATGTCGAACCTATTTGGCGCCTCATCGCAGCGGGACCCCGGACGAACTCTTCCCAGGGGTGAGCTGGTGGGCCGTTACACGGCTTACCTGGACGCCCAGAAGGCGGTCGACTACCTGGCGGATTCGAAGTTCCCCGTCCACCTGGTGAGCATCGTGGGCAATGAACTGAAGTCCGTGGAACGGGTGACCGGCCGGCTGACCTATCCGCGCGTGGCGATGTCCAGTGCAGCAACCGGTGCGTGGTTCGGCCTTTTCGTGGGCCTTGCACTGATGCTCTTCGGCGGGGGCGACTCCTATCTTTCGCTGATTCCTTCCATGGCGCTGGGCGCCATCTTCTGGCTGCTCTTCGGTGTTCTGGCCTATGCCTTCCAGCGCGGCCGCCGCGACTTCACGTCAACGAGCCAGGTCATCGCGACCAGCTACGACGTGATTGTGGCCCCGGAAGCAGCTAACGAGGCCCGTCGCCTGCTTTCCCAGCTGCCCATGGTGGGTCAGAGCGGGCACCCGGCGCCGCCGTCGGGACAGCCTTATCAGCCTCCCTACCAGCAGCAGCCGCCGTATGCCGGCCAGGCTCCGGAGCGGCCTTCCTCCTGGGCCGACCCCTATGGCACCCGCAGTGCGGGACGAGGCGACGGCGCACCGGCAGCACCGGGTGCGGGTCCGGAAGCCGGCGCGCATTCGGTTCCGGTCCAGCCGAACGCCGGCCAGGAGCAGGCGGCACCGCAGCCGGCAGCGGCGTCGGGCACACCGCGCGGCCAGTTCCCTGACCTGCCTGATGGCCGCCCGCGCTACGGGGTTCGCCTGCCTGCCGCCCAGCAGGCGCCGGCCCAGCCGGCTCCGCAGGGCCAGCAGCCCGCCGGCCCGGCTCCGGAGCAAGCACCCCAGGGCGGAGCGCATCAGCAGCCCGGATCTACGGAACAGCCCGTATCCGCTGAGCAGCCACGCCCGGACGAATCCGATCCCCGCGAGGACACTCCGCGTACGCCCGGGGAAGACCGCTAGCTGCTCTGTTCCTTCCGCCAGTTCACTTCCCGAACATACAGAAACTGCCCGTTTGGAGCTCCAAACGGGCAGTTTCTGTCATCTCGGTGGGAGGGAAGGCTAGGAAGCGTAGATGCCGGCCATCCAGTCCTCGACGTCGGAGGGGTCGCGCGGCAGCGCAGCGCTGAGGTTCTCGGCGCCGTCGGCAGTGATCAGGACGTCGTCCTCGATGCGCACACCGATGCCGCGGTACTCCTCGGGGATGGTCAGGTCCTCTTCCTTGAAGTAGAGGCCGGGCTCGATGGTGAAGACCATGCCTTCTTCGATGATGCCGTCCAGGTAGAGCTCGCGGCGGGCCTGCGCGCAGTCGTGCACGTCCAGGCCCAGGTGGTGGCTGGTGCCGTGCGGCATCCAGCGGCGGTGCTGCTGGCCGTTTTCGGAGAGGGCTTCCTCCAGCGGCACGGGCAGCAGGCCCCACTCCTGCAGGCGCTCGGCCAGCACCCGGACAGCTGCGGCGTGCACGTCGCGGAACTTGTTGCCGGGCCGGGCGGCTGCAAAGCCGGCGTCGGCGGCGTCGAGCACTGCCTGGTAGACGCGGCGCTGGACCTCGGAGAAGGTGCCGTTGACCGGCAGGGTGCGGGTGATGTCCGCAGTGTAGAGGCTGTCGGCTTCCACTCCGGCGTCCAGCAGCAGCAGGTCTCCGGCCTTCACCTCGCCGTTATTGCGGATCCAGTGCAGCACTGTGGCGTTGTTGCCGGCCGCGGCAATGGTGTCATAACCCAGGTCGTTGCCTTCCTCCCGGGCGCGGGCGAAGAAGGCGCCCTCGACAACACGCTCCCCGCGCGGATGGGTGATGGCGCGGGGAAGGATCTTTACAACTTCGGTGAAGCCGTTCACGGTGGCTGCGACGGCCTCCCGCATCTGCTCGACTTCCCATGCATCCTTGACCAGGCGGAGTTCGGAGAGGGCTTCGGTGAGCTCTTCATCCCGTGCATCGAGCGCACTGAAGTCCATGTTCTCCGGGTCCATGGCCGTGTTGTAGCGGACGGTGTCCACCAGGGCGTCGACCATCTCGTCAACCTTGCGCAGCAGCCGGACGGAAACGCCGCCGAACTGCGGATCGCCCACATTGGACGTGATGGCGGTTTCGGCTTCGGAGAGGTCGCGGGTGCGCAGGCCAACCAGCGCGCTGACCTGTTCCAGGCCCAGGCGGGAACCGATCCAGAACGCACCGTAGCGGGCGTTTGAGTAGAACTCCTCGCTGTCCGTGCCGGCCAGCGGGCGGAAGTACAGGGTGGCAGTGTGGTGGCCGCCGTCGTCGCCGGTTCCTTCTTCCACGGGCTCCATGACCAGGACGGCGTCGGGCTCGTGGTCCAGGCCCAGGCCGGTGAGGTGGGCGAATCCGGAGTGCGGGCGGAACCGGTAGTCGGTGTCATTGGAGCGGACCTTCAGCGGGCCGGCGGGAATCACCAGGCGCTCACCCTTAAAGCGCTCGGAGAGTGCACGGCGCCGGGCGGCAGCGTGCGGCGCCACAGCGGACTGCTCCGGAAGCTCATCGGACGCGGACGCCCAGCCGGAGGACATAAAGTCCTTGAACGCCTGCGACGTAGGGCGCTGGGAACGGTTGTTCACGCGGTCCTCAAGGGGCTGTCCCTCGGACAGTTCCTCAAGGCCGGACTCGGCGGGGTTCATGGAATTGGCTTCAGTACTCACCCGTATATGCTCTCACCGCCGGTTAACAGGGCCAAACATGCACCGTGCGTCCCGGGGTGCCCGCACCGGATCCGTGCAGGGAACCGCGTAGATTGGAAGTGTGAGAATCGACCTGCACACCCACTCCAATGTCTCCGACGGCACCGAGGCACCCGGGGCCGTTATGGCTTCAGCGGCGGCTGCGGGACTGGACGCCGTAGCGCTGACCGACCACGACTCCACCGCCGGTTGGGGAGAGGCAGCCGATGCAGCCCGCATGCTGGGGCTGGTCTTCATTCCCGGCATGGAGGTTTCCTGCCGCACGGATGAAGGCATCAGCGTGCACGTGCTGTCCTACCTCCACGACCCGTCCCACCCCGGTCTGCTGGCCGAAATCGCGAAGTCACGGTCGGCCCGGGTAAGCAGGGCAGAGCGCATGGTGGAACGGCTGGCCGAGGACTATCCGATCAGCTGGGCAGATGTACAGGAACAAGTCGCTCCCGGCGCCACGATTGGCCGGCCGCATATTGCCGACGCCCTGGTCGCGGCAGGGGTTGTGCCGAACCGGTCAGCAGCGTTCACCGGAATTCTGACCGCACGCTCGCGGTATTTCGTGGCGCATTACGCGCCGGACCCGGCCGACGCCGTGCGGCTGATCCGCGAGGCAGGCGGCGTGCCGGTGTTCGCCCATCCGGAAGCATCCTCGCGGGGACGTGTGGTGGGGGAGCGGACCTACAAACAGATGATCGACGCCGGACTGGCAGGGCTGGAGATCGAGCACCGGGACAACCCGGAGGACGGCCGCGCCTATCTCCGACAGCTCGCCGAGGAGCACTCGCTGCTGGTAACCGGGTCCAGCGACTACCACGGAACCGGCAAGCCGAATCTGCTGGGGGAGAACACCACCAGCCCCGAGGTGCTGGAGCGTATCGAGGAACTCGGCACGGGTACGCCCGTCATCCGTCCTTAGGGAAGCGTTCAGGAAATGTTGTTCCCCGGCGGTTAGAGCGCGGCTGGCTCTGTTCCCGGCTCCGCGGTTTCTGCGGGGGCGGGGGCTTCCGCGGCCTTTGCCGCCTTCGCGGCAGGAGCGCGCCGGGTCCGGACCCGTTTGGGCTTCGCCGGAACCAGCACCTGCGCGGCATGGCCAAGCCGGCGTTCCATGACTTCGATCGCCTGCGGATTGGCATCGACACACACAAACCGGCGGCCCAGTTTGTCCGCCACCGCTCCCAGCGTCCCGGAGCCGGCAAAGAAATCAAGCACCCAGTCGCCTTCGCGGCTGGAGGCAGCTACGGCACGGCGCAGCAGGCCTTCGGGCTTCTGCGTCGGGTAACCGGTCTTTTCCTTCCCGGTGGGGGAGACGATGGTGTGCCACCAGACATCCGTGGGCAGCTTGCCCAGCGCCACCTTCTCCGGTGTCACCAGACCCGGGGCCATGTACGGCTCCCGGTCCACCTCGGCGTTGTCGAAGTGGTAGGCGGCAGGGTTCTTTACATAGACCAGGATGTTGTCGTGCTTGGCGGGCCAGCGGTTCTTGGCCCGGCCGCCGTAGTCATAGGCCCAGATGATCTCGTTCAGGAAGCAGTCCCGCCCGAAGAGGGCATCCAGCATCACCTTCACGTAATGCACCTCGCGGTAGTCAAGGTGCACGTAGAGGGTGCCGTCGTCGGCCAGCAGGCGCCATGCTTCGGCCATGCGGGGTTCCAGGAACGCCCAGTAGTCCTCGAACGCGTCATCGTAACTGGAGAGCAGGCCCTTGACCGTGGTGTAGCTGCGGCCCTTGAACCCCGTCCGGTCGCCGGTGCCCTCGACGCTTCGGACCATGGTGGTCTGCTGCCGGCGCTGGGCCCGGCCGGTATTGAACGGGGGATCGACGTAGATCAGGGTAAAGGAGCCGTCCGGCAGGGTCGGCAAATAGTCCGCATTGTCTGCGTGGACTATCAGCGACCCGCCGTCCGGCGTCCAGTTAGGTGTGCTCATCCGTGTGGAGGTGATCCCGGCCTACTCGGCGGCGGGTGCCTTGCTGACTACCTCACCGTTGCGGCGGCGGGTACGGCTGCGGTTCCGGCGGGGCCGGTCCGCCTTTGCGGTCTCACCGGCAGCTGCGGCGGGTGCCTCAGCGGCCTTCTCCGGGCTGCGGCGGGCTCCATCGCCCGAACCCTCACGGGAGCCGCGGGCACGGTCAGAACCGCGTGCGCGGTCGGAGGAACGGCCACCGGAGCGCTGTCCCGAATCGGAACGGGGTGCGCGGCGTCCGCCGGACTTGCCGGTCTCGCCGAGGTCTTCGAGCTTCTCCGCGTCGATACCTGCCAGTACACGCTTGTTGCGCGGCAGGCGGCCCTTGGTTCCCTCGGGAATGTCCAGGTCGGTGTACAGGTGCGGTGAGGACGAGTAGGTTTCCACCGGCTCGGCCTGGTCCATGCCCAGGGCCTTGTTGATCAGGCCCCAGCGGGGGACGTCGTCCCAGTCCACGAAGGTGACGGCAGTGCCCTTGTTGCCTGCGCGGCCGGTACGGCCGACGCGGTGCAGGTAGGTCTTCTCGTCTTCGGGGCACTGGTAGTTGATGACGTGGGTGACGTCATCAACGTCGATGCCGCGGGCTGCTACGTCGGTGGCAACCAGGACGTCGACCTTCTCGTTGCGGAAGGCGCGCATGGCCTGTTCGCGGGCACCCTGGCCAAGGTCACCGTGCATTGCGGCGACGGCGAAGCCGCGGTCCACGAGCTCCTCGGACAGCTTCGCCGCGGTGCGCTTGGTCTTTGTGAAGATGATGGTGCGGCCGCGGCCGCGGGCCTGCAGGATCCGGGAAACGACTTCGCTCTTGTCCAGGTTGTGGGCCCGGTAGACAACCTGGCGGATGTCCTTCTTCGTCAGGCCCTCATCATCGGGATCCGCGGCGCGGATGTGGGTGGGCTTGGTCATGTAGCGGCGGGCCATGGCGACGACGGCGCCGGGCATGGTGGCCGAGAACAGCAGGGTCTGGCGAACTGCCGGGGTCGCTGCCATCAGTGTCTCGACGTCGGGCAGGAAGCCCAGGTCCAGCATTTCGTCGGCCTCGTCCAGGACAACGATGCGCACGTTCTTGAGGGAGAGCTGCTTCTTGTTGTACAGGTCGATCAGGCGGCCGGGGGTGCCAACGACGATTTCCACGCCGGCTTCCAGCGCCTCGATCTGGGGCTCGTAGGCGCGGCCGCCGTAGATCGTGACAATTCGTGCGCCACGGCGGCGTGCCGCCGTCGTCAGGTCGCCGGCCACCTGCACCGCGAGCTCACGGGTGGGGACCACGATCAGCGCCTGCGGGGCGCCGGGTACAGCCAGGTCGGCGTAGCCTTCATCCTCCGGTCCGATGACCCGCTGCAGCGCCGGGATGCCGAAGCCGAGGGTCTTGCCGGTGCCGGTCTTGGCCTGGCCGATGATGTCGTGGCCGCCCAGGGCGACCGGCAGGGTCATCGACTGGATCGGGAAGGGGTGCGTGATGCCGGCGTCGGCGAGGGACTCGACGATGTCGGACCGGACACCAAAATCTGCGAACGTCAGTTCGGGGATTTCGGCCGCGGCATCCGTCGTTGCGATGGTCTCGGTGACTTCGAGTTCTTCATTGCTGTCATCTGCGGTCAGCTGCGCGTCGCTGACCTGGGAAAGTTCAGTGTTCAATTACATACCGTTCAGTTAGGCATTCTGCGGTGCCGCGCTCGACGAGAGGGCATAGGGCCCATCCCGGAGCGGATGGCGCGCAGATGATGCGTCCAGCGGAAGCCGATCGCGGGCTAAGGACTGCTGGCCACTCCAACTGCATTCGGCAAAGGCAGCGGCCGGAAAATATCAAGTTCGCGTAGGTATTGCGGGTCTCACAACCGGCTGGTTAGTGTCTCCAACCGGCGTTTCATGAAGGTTTCAAGAACGTGGAAACGACCGGGCATCCATTTACTACCCTTCCAGTCTACCCGGTACAGCCCTGACGGCCCGCATTAGGTTTCCACAGCGAGTTCTGAAGGGTGGCTGGCCAGCATGTTGGCTGCAGCGACACCGCCGCGGGCAAAGGGAATGAGAGCCCGGACACACCGGTACGCTGGGTATATGAGCGAGAATAACGCAGCACCGGTAACAGGGCACAGTACGGCCTTCGGAACAGCACCCGGCACCCCGGAGGCATACCGGCAGTTCCTCTCGGACCTGCTCGGCGTCATTGCCTACGGTGAACTGTCCGCTTTCGAGCGCATGTCTTCCGATGCCCGGTTCTCTCCCAGCCTGCGGGACCGTGCTGCCCTGGGCAGGCTGGCAGTGCGCGAGTATGACAATTTCGAGCGGGTCACGGCTTACCTGGAGTCCATGGGCATCAATGCGGAGGACGCCATGGCGCCCTTCCAGCAGTCCGTCGACGCGTTCCACGACCGCACCCGGCCCGGGGACTGGCACGAATCCCTGATGAAGTTCTACGTCACGGACGCTATCTCCGACGACTTTTATGCCGCGCTTGGTTCCCGCCTGGATCCTGCCAGCGCGGAGCTGATCGCATCCCTGCAGATGACCGGCAGCGAGGCACCGGGGGAAGTGCTCTTTGTCCGGCTGCAGGAGTCGCTGAAGGACGATCCCCGGCTTGCCTCACGCCTGGCCCTTTGGGGACGACGCCTGGTGGGGGAGGCCCTCACCCAGGCCCAGCGCGTAGTGATTGAGCGGGCACTGCCGCAGGGACTGGACGGGTTCCTCAGCCGCGAAGAATATGACGCGCAGATCCGCGAACTCTTCAGCCAGCTCACCCGCAACCACTCCCGGCGGATGTCGCTGCTGGGACTGACTGCCTGATCCGGACGGGCTGCGGCGATTCCCTGCGGGGGTTCCGCCGTGCCGGCGCCGGGCGCCTGTAGCGTTGGGTCTGTGCCATGCGGGCCGACCGTACGGGCCGTGAAGTAAAAAGCCTTGCAGGTAACATCCGGGGAGCAGCATGAGGTCGGAGTCCAGCGGTCTGCTGCGCCGAATCGCAGGCGCCGCGCTGGCAGCTGGAACACTGGCTGCTCTGGGCGGCTGCGGAGCCCTGCCGGCGCAGCAGCCGCTCCCGGCGGCCGCCGCACCGGTGCCCGTGCCGGACCTGCCGCGCGGTGAACCTGAAGCGGCTGCCCCGCCCCCGCAGGGCGTCCCGGCGGATGCCTGGGCGGCGCTGGAGAAATTTGTGCAGGCCCGTGCTGAGGCCGGCCGCCCGCTGCCCGAACCCGCCGCCGCTCCGGAGTGTTCCGTGCCAGCCCCCGGCTGCCACTTCTCCTACGGCGCCGAAACCCTTGTCTGGTCTCCGGAAACCGGAATACGTGCCCTGCGCACGGAGATCTTCGACCGGTGGAAATCGTCGGTGCGGTCTTTGGGCTGGCCGGTAACATCCGAGTACAGCTTTGGCGGGGACTTCCGCACAGATTTCCAGAAGGGCACGCTGATGTTCGCGCCGCGGGTCGGCAGGATCATGTCCTACGACCCGTCCGTGGAGCAGTCGGCCGTGGTTATCGGGGATTCACAGGCCGGGCCGGATACCTGGGTGGGCAAGGGACTGTCCGCACTGGGCTATAAGCCTGTCATCCTTGGCGCGGGCGGCACGGGCTACACCAGGGGAAACGGCACGGTGGACAATTACCCGGAGGCGCTCGAGGCCGAGGAATGGCTGCTGCCCTGGGGAAACCCCGGTCTGGTCATCATTCAGGGCGGCGGCAACGATGCATACGGGCCGGCGAACGCGGAGATCAGGAACAATGCCGTGCAGCTGATCCGGGAACTGAAACGCACCTATCCGCACACCCGGCTGGTGATGGTTGGCGTCATTGGAGACGGCAAGGGCCGCCGGGCGGAGATCGATGACCTGCTGGCCCGGGTCGCCGCTGAGCAGGGACTTGATTTCCTCAGCCCCAAGGACTGGTGGAAGCGTTACTCGCTGGACTCGAAGCTGGATGATGGCCTTCATATGGGAAAAGCGGGGCACGACGCCGCCGCGCCCCGGTTTGCGCAGGAACTGAAAGCGGTCCTGGACCGGCCGAAGAGCGGCTGAGAGCTAGAGTTTCAGGATCCGCGCGCGCTCGGCGTTGTCCCGCGGCAGCCGTCGGGAGACCGTCAGGAGGGCCGCCGCGACAGCGGCTGCCGGGCCGGCGAGCACTGGCAGAGCCCAGGTCAGCCAGGAAAACGCGGCGCTGGTGACGGCCGGCGTAAACTGCAGGATGATCCAGACGGCCAGTCCTGCTGCCAGGGAGATTCCCGGCAGCAGGAGGATGCCGTAGGTGCTCCGGCGGGGGTCGGAACCCCAGACGATAAAGCCTGCTGCCGCCGTTGCGGCGGCAGCAAGCAGCACTTCGCCCATGGTGCGCTAGAGGGCGCCGAATCCGACGCGGCGGACTTCTTCGGCGCCGATTTCAACGTAACCGATGACTCCGGCGGGAACGATGATGAGGCGTCCCTTTTCGTCTGTCAGACGCAGCTCCTTGGAGCCCTTGATTGCTTCGGCGACGGTGTCGGCGACCTGGTCCGCGCTCTGCCCGGACTCGAACACGATCTCGCGTCCGACGTTCTGGATACCGATCTTTACTTCCACCGTGGTGCCTCCTGTTTAAATGAACTCAAGTGGGATGAATCTACTCTAGATTTCCTTGGGGAACCGGCTGATTCCGCGCCAAGCTAAACGGTAGACCAGCTCACTGGCCGCATCGATGTCCAGGTGTCCGTCTGTTTCAAGCCAGTACCGTGCGCTGACCTGGGCCATTCCGGCCAGCGCCCGTCCGAGCAGGGTGGCTTCGATGTGGGAGAGCTTGGTGTCCTCTGCGATGACGTCCGCGATGTCGCTGGCGAACCGTGCGTTGAACTCCTCAATCCGTGAACTGACCTCGTCATCGCTGGTCAGGTCCGACTCGAAGACCAGCCTATGGCCCTGGCTGTCCTGGGCCACAAAGCGGAAGTAGGCCCGCATGGTCTCCCGGACACGCAGCTTGTTGTCCGTGGTGGAGGTCAGCGCGGTCTGGAGAAACTGTGTGAGGGTGCCCAGATGGTCGTCCAGCAGGGCGAGGTAGAGCTCCCGTTTGCCGGGAAAGTGCTGGTAGAGCACCGGCTTGCTGACCTGTGCAGTATCAGCGATTTCGTCCATCGCCGCTCCGTGGAAGCCGCGGCTGACAAAAACTTCCTGCGCTGCCCGCATCAGCTGCCGGCGCCGCTCTTCCCGGGGGAGCCGGGTGGACTTGCCGGCGGGCTGATTGCTCACGTGTTTGGGACCTCTCCAACTTCGCCCGGGCAGTAATCCGGGTCATAGGACACCAGTTTACCTGCGGGTAACCGAGGGGGAAGGCAACCCGTGCCGCCCCGGACGGCGAAGACACTCGAACGAGCCCTGCCGGGGGCATAGATTGGTGCCATGAGCATCGAGATGGCATCCGGCCTGCCGCCCCTCACCGCACCGGCTCCCGGGCTGGGCAGGGAGGAGAAGGAACGCTACTCCAGGCACCTGATCCTGCCGGGGTTTGGGGAGGAAGGGCAGCTGCGGCTGAAGAATGCCAGGGTTTTGGTCATCGGCGCCGGGGGACTTGGATCACCGGCGCTGCTCTATCTGGCTGCGGCAGGGGTGGGCACCCTGGGGATTCTCGATGATGATTCCGTGGATACGTCCAACCTGCAGCGGCAGGTTATCCACTCGGTGCACGACGTCGGGACCTCCAAAGCGCGGTCCGCCCGGGACAGTGTCCACGCCCTGAACCCCCTGGTGGAAGTGGTGCTCCACGAAGTCCGGCTGGATGAGCGCAACGCGCTTGAAATCTTCTCCGGCTACGACCTCATCCTGGACGGAACGGACAATTTCGCCACCCGCTACCTCATCAGCGATGCTGCGGAGATCCTGGACAAACCGTGCGTCTGGGGCTCCATCCTGCGCTTTGACGGCCAGGTGAGCGTCTTCTGGTCCACGCACGGGCCCACCTACCGGGACCTGTATCCCGAACCGCCGGCTCCCGGCTCGGTTCCCTCCTGCGCGGAGGGAGGCGTGCTGGGAGTGCTGTGCGCGCAGATCGGTTCGGTCATGGTCAACGAGGCCATCAAGCTCATCACCGGAACCGGGCGCACGCTTCTGGGCCGGCTGCTGGTGTTCAACGCGTCCGACATGAGCTGGCGCGAGGTGGGTCTGCGGCGGGATCCCGAACGGGAACCGATCACGGAACTCGTCGATTACCAGCTCTTCTGCGGGCGGGGAACGGAAGCCCCGGCGGCTGTCCCGGGTATCAGCGCCGCGGAACTGGCCGGCCTGCTCGCGGAACGAACGGCGGGACAAACAGACTTCGACCTGATCGACGTCCGGGAGCCCGGCGAACACCGGATCGTGAGCATCGACGGCGCGCAGCTGGTTCCGCGGGCACGCATTCTTGCCGGCGAGGAGCTGCCGGAACCGGGACGCACCGTGTATATCCACTGCAAGTCCGGCGGCAGGTCAGCGGAAGTGACCGCGTTCCTGCGCGGCAAAGGATACGACCGCGCCTTCAACGTAGACGGGGGGATCCTGGAGTGGGTCCGCACGGTGGAGCCGGACAAACCGGTTTACTGACCAAGGCACGGGACAGGACCGGGGCAGAGCCGGCGCGCTTCTGCTAGGCGGACTTGGCCGTATCTTCTGAGTCGTCCTTCGGCTTTTCCTGCGGCTGGTCCACAGTGAGGCCGTAGATGGCTTCAAGGCCGCGGATGTAATCTTCCTGCTGGCCGCTGGCAGCGAGTTCCCGTGCACGGACCGCCGGGACGTGCAGCAGGGCCTTGACCATCCGCCGCATCGCGAATTCGACTTCCTCGGCAGCGCCGGTGCAGCCGTGCTGGGCCCGGACCTTTTCAAGTTCCTTGTCCAGGACACCCAGGGTGTGGCGCCGCAGCGCGACGATCGCGGAGTCGAGTTCGCGGCTGAGCTGCGCTTCGGAGAACGCCTGGGCCGCGTCGGTGACAATCCGGTTGGCCTGCTGCAGGGACTCGGCCTGCTCGGCCGGGGCGGCCAGGCGGACGGATTCAAGGGTGATCAGGTCCACGCCCTCAAGCTCGCGGACAGCCGGATCGAAATCGTGGGTCAGGGCGAGGTCGATCATGATCAGCGGGTTCACGGAGCCGGCGCGTACACGGGCAATATCATCCGCGCTGACCTGGTTCTCCGAACCTGAACAGCCGATGACGACGTCGGCGCGGGCAACAGCGTCACCGAGCGAATCCCGGTCCAGTGCGGTGCCGCCGCGGGAAGCCGTAAAGGATTCGGCGCGTCCCGAGGAGGAGTAGACGGAAATGTCGGTGCAGCCGCGCTCCTTGAGCAGGGCCATGGTGGCTCCGGCGTAGGCGCCGGTACCGAAGACAACAACTGCCTTCTTTCGCCAGTCGGCGTCGACGGAGAGGTCGGTGGCCAGTTCAAGGGCTACCGAGACAATCGAAAGGCCGCGCTTGCCCAGGGCGGTCAGGGCGCCGACATCCTTGGCAGTGCGGGAAGCGGTCTGGAACAGCCGGGTGAGGGTTCCGCTGGCGGTTCCCTTCTCCTGGGCTTCAATCAGCGCGCGGCGTACCTGGCCGGCGATTTCGCGTTCTCCCACTACGGCGGAGTCCAGGCCGGCGCCGACGGCGAAGAGGTGCTTGGCGACGTCCTGTCCAGTGTTGGTGGTGAAGGAACGGGAAACCAGGTCCTCGTCCAGGCCGGAGTGCCGGCTGATCTCGGCGATGGCTGCGGAGCGGGCGGCTTCGACGTCTGCCTCCGAACGGGCCTCGCAGTACACCTCAAAGCGATTGCAGGTGGCCAGGACTACGGCACCTGCGACGGCGGGGCCGTTTTCCAGCAGGGAGGAAGGGACCTTGGGCGCACCCGCACTAAGCCGGGCGACAGTTTCAAGGTCTACGTCAGAATGGGTTGCGATGAGGGATAAGAGAACCACAGTGGCTTAATACTAGCCACTGTGAAGCCAAACGGTGTTATTCGCGACGCCGGTCACAGGTGATTTGGGCCGCACTTTCCCCTTTGAAGCACCGGCCCGGAGTGCCGGCGTGCGACCCGCCTGGCGGGATCGGGGGAGCGCCGGCGGGCCGATTATGAGTAGGCTCAGGCAGGCACGGCAGGTGGACAAATCGGAGAACAGCAGGTGGCAATTGGCGCAGCGCAAGACCGACCGGCCCAATCCCCAGGGGCAGCGGACCAGGGAACTCATCCTGGATGCGGCGATTGCCTTGGCCGCACGCCACGGTTATGAGGGAACGAAAGTCTCAATGATCCGCCAGGCCACCGGACTTTCCGCCAGTTCCATCTATTGGCATTTCCCGGACAAGGACCAGCTGCTCTCCGCCGCGCTGGAGCGTGCCTTCCGGGTACAGGCGCAGGGCACTCCCAACTGGCTGGATTCCGGCCCGCTGGAATCACGACGCGAGGATCTCTTTGCTAAGCTCCTAGCCTTCCCTCCGGCGGATGAAGGGATGGACTACTGGCGCTTCGGCCTTCAGCTCGCCGTAGTGCGCCCTCAGACGGAATCGGTTACCCGCACCAGATTCCTGCAAATCCGCAGTGAGAGCTTCACCTGGCTGGGACAGTGGTGGGAGCGCTCCCTGCCCGAAGGCATGGAACGCCGGCAGGAAGCCGGCGTCCTGATGGGCCGGTTGACGGTGGCCATCCGGGACAGTTCCTTCATCCGCCGGCGCGGATCGGAGGCGTTGGATGAGCGATGGGTCACCTGGCTGCTGGCCGGATGCCTTGATGCCGCCGCGGACAGGTTAGCGCAACGGGGACTGGAACCGGGCAGGTTAGCCGAAACCTCCAGCGCGTCCGCGCCGCGTCCGAAGAGCAGCGGCGAGGAGCCGGCGGGTCCCCGGGAGGCCTTCCTGAGGGCTGCTGAAGAAACCATTGAAGAATCAGGGTACGGCGGTGTAACGGTTGCCCGGGTCTGTGAGAAAGCGGGGCTGCCCGCAAGTTCGCTCTACTGGTCCTTCAAGGACAAGGATGAGCTGCTGGCCTCGGTGGTGGCCGACGCCTGCCGGCGCTGGGAGGAAGGGCGCCCGGTCTTTGTATCCCGCCCGGCGGACGGAAACTGGGCCCCGGTACTCAAAGGCGTTCTGCTGCCGACGGTTGCGGGGTTCGCTACCGGAACTTCCGTCCTGCGCCTGGGCCTGCTCCTGCTGTTGCAGCGGGGTGCGGTGCCGGAGGCCGAACGCCGCCGTCTTGAACAGGTGCTGCAGGACATGCAGGACATGACCACGCAGTGGTTCCGGACGGTTCTCCCGGAGGAACAGCCGGATCTGGCCCTGCTGCCAGCCTACTTATCTGAGTGCCTATTCAGGCTTCTGGAGGGGTTGATGCTCAGCAGGCAGATTGACGGCCAGCCTTGGGATCCGGAGCTGCTGACCGATCTGGTCTGCGCGGCTCTGTTCCGGGCTGCTGTGCTGGCCGGGCAGAAAGCTTAGGCACCCCTCCGCCGGGCGGATGCGGCCGGCGGAGGGGGTGGTTACTTGGCGCCGGTTCCCAGCAGGGATTCAGCGCTGTGGGCAGTCTGCATCAGTTGCCGCGCCCAGGCTCGGATCGATTCGGCAGAGGCCGGCCCCGGAAGGCCGGAGAGCCGCAGCACCAGCCGCACTTTTCCGGCAGCATCACGAACGGGAGCCAGAACGGAGTCGACGTCGTAGCTCTGCCCCGGTTCAAGGCTCACCGGAGCGTAGCTGCTGGAGGTCCGGGAGATAATCTCCCGGATCCGTCGTTCCTGTGCCGGCGTATAGCAGCCGGAGGAATACTCGCGCAGAGCTTCGTAGACTTCCTCATCCCGGTAGCTCCCGCGCATGGTGATGGACCATCCGCGGTCCCGCACAGTGGCCAGGCGTCCGCGGTACTGCTCGGGCGTGCACTCGTCACTGGGAACGGCGCGGGCAAGCCAGCGCTCAATCGCAGCCGTATCCTCCCATGCCAGGCACAGCTCACCCATGGGCGGCATCAGCGGAATCCGTTCACCGATCCGGGCAGCGGACGCCGATGCACCGAAGGCCGCCACGGTCACCGCCATCTGGTCGCTGATAACTGCCATGGCGGTGCACTCTGCACCGAGGCTGTCGGCCAGGTGCTCAAATTCGACCCGCCCGCGCTCTGCCAGGCGAACCCCGGCAATCAGATCGGCATCGAAGGCTGCACTGATGGACATGGGAGCGAAACGGCCGTAGCCGCCCTGGAAGAAGAGCAGCGGCGCCACCGGGCGGAGCACCTCAAGGACCTGCACCGCACCGATCACAATGTGGTGGTCGCCGGCGTCGTTGATCGAATCGAACGTGCAGTCGATGAAGGCGACACTTCCGTCGAGCACCGGAGCCCCCGACGGTGACGGGGACCAGTTAACGTCGGCGAACTTGTCCTCAGCCCGGCCCGCGAAGCGCCGGCACAGGTCCTCCTGATCCGCCGCGAGGACGTTCACGCAGAAGGAGCCGGCGGTACGCAGCTTCTTGAAGGTCTGGGAAGCCAGTGTGGGCAGGAAGGCGACCAGCGGCGGATCGAGGGAAACTGAGGTGAAGGAACCGACGATCATTCCAACCGGTGACCCGTCGTCGGCGATTCCGGTAATGAGTACGACACCGGTGGGGAAATGGCCCAGTACGTTGCGGAAGTCCACCGGGCTGCCCGACGGCGAACGCTCTGGCGTGCTGACAGCGGTCATTGCTTGTCCTTTCAGAAACGTTGATTCGCCTGTTAGTGCCGCTGGGCCAGGAGGTCCAGCGCCACGTCCACGATCATGTCTTCCTGGCCGCCGACCATCCGGCGCTTGCCCAGTTCCATCAGGATGTCCGTGGTCGGAATCCCGTAGCGGCCGCTTGCGGCCTCGGCATGGCGCAGGAAGCTCGAATATACGCCGGCGTAGCCCAGGGAAAGGGTTTCGCGGTCAACCCGAACCGGGCGGTCCTGCAAAGGACGGACCAGGTCGTCTGCGGCGTCCATGAGGGCGGGCAGGCTGCAGCCGTGTTCCAGGCCAAATTTGTCCGCTGCGGCGATGAAGGCTTCCAACGGCGCATTGCCTGCCCCGGCCCCCATCCCGGCAAGGGAAGCGTCGACCCGGGTGGCGCCGTGTTCGACGGCAGTAAGCGAGTTGGCGACGCTGAGTGAGAGGTTCTCGTGGGCGTGGATACCGATTTCAGTGGCGGGATCCAGGACTTGGCGGAAGGCATCAACCCGCTCGGCGACACCGGGCATGGTCAGTGCACCGCCGGAGTCCACGACATAGATGCACGTGGCGCCATAGGATTCCATCAGCTTGGCCTGGGCAGCCAGGTCCGCTGCGGGGGACATGTGGGACATCATGAGGAACCCGACTGTGTCCATCCCCAGCTCGCGTGCCGCTGCAATGTGCTGCGCGGAGACATCCGCCTCGGTGCAGTGGGTCGCGACGCGCACCACGGAGGCTCCCGCGCTGCGGGCATCCTTGAGGTGGTGGATGGTTGCGATGCCCGGCAGGGCCAGCGTCGCCACCTTGGCCTGCTTGACGGCCGCGGCTACGGCAGAGATCCATTCGAGGTCCGTGTGGGCGCCGAAACCGTACACGCAGGAGGAGCCGTTGAGGCCGTCGCCGTGTGCCACTTCGATGGAAGCGACACCGGCAGCGTCCAGGGCCGTGGCGATGGAAACCGCCTGGTCAACTGTGTACTGGTGGCGGATCGCGTGCATGCCGTCACGCAGGGTGACATCCGAGATATAGAGCTTTGCCATTCTTATGCCTCCTGCATTGCCGGTGTGCTGCTGTGATCTCCAACCCCGGCCAGCTCGGCCCAGCGCTCGGCGACTGCCTTGGCTGCGGAGGTCATGATGTCCAGGTTGCCGGCGTAGGCGGGCAGATAATGTGCCGCCCCCGTGACTTCGAGCATCACGGTGACCCGGGTGCCGGTAAAGCTTCCGGAGCCGGGCAGGTGCAGGGGGTTGCCTGTGCCGAAGACCTCGAACTGCACAGCCTGCTTGAGCTTGTAGCCCGGAACGTATTCCTGGACCTGAGCGGCCATGGACAGTACGGAAGCCTCGATTGCCGCGTGGTCCGGGGTTCCTTCGACGAGGCAGTAGACAGTGTTGCGCATAAGCATGGGCGGCTCAGCGGGATTCATGATGATGATCGCCTTGCCTTCCTGGGCCCCGCCCACATGCACCAGTGCCTGTGAAGTGGTTTCCGTGAACTCGTCGATGTTCGCACGGGTGCCCGGGCCGGCGGAGCGGGAGGAGACGGAGGAGACAATCTCCGCGTACCTCACCGGTGCCACCCGGGAGACGGCGGCAACCATGGGAACGGTTGCCTGGCCTCCACAGGTGACCATGTTCAGGTTGGGTGCATCCAGGTGGTCCTGGAGGTTGACCACGGGAATGCAGTACGGGCCGACGGCGGCCGGGGTCAGGTCCAGGACCCGCACTCCGGTATTGCGCAGGAGCTCCCAGTTCGCCGCATGGGCGGAGGCGCTGGTGGCGTCGAAGACCACGCGGATGTCCTTGAAGGACGGCATTTCCAGCAGCCCGCGCACGCCGTCGGAGGTCGTGGGGATACCCATGCTCTCTGCCCGGCGCAGGCCGTCGGAATCGGGCTCAATGCCCACCATGGCTCCCATTTCCAGCCGCGAGGAACCGCGCAGGATCTTGATCATAAGATCGGTGCCGATGTTGCCGGGGCCGATGACAGCTACCGGCCAGCGCTCGCTGTTTCCGGCGTTTTGCGTGTTTGCCACTATTTCTCCTCTTGGTTGATGCGGACCTGGCCCAGTCCCTGGATGCTCGCCACGGCACTGGTGCCGGGCGGGAAACTGACCATGGGCCCAAGGGCGCCGGTCATCACGATTTCTCCGGCCCGAAGGGGCCTTTCGAGCTCTGCCATCCGCCGGGCCAGCCAGAGTGCAGCCCGGTAGGGGTGGCCCAGGCAGGCTGCGCCGGAGCCGACAGAAACCACCTTGCCGTTCACCTCCACCACCATTCCCGCGGAGGCGAGGTCTACGGCAGACGGGAGGACCGGGTTCAGGCCGGTCACGATCCGGCCGCAGGAAGCGTTGTCGGCGATGGTGTCCAGGATGGAAATGTCCCAGTTCCGGATTCGGGACCCTACGATTTCGATGGATGGCAGAAGATAATCAACCGCTGCTGCCAGCTCGGTCACCGTGGTGTCCGGATAGGGGAGATCCTTCTTGAGTACCAGCGCGACCTCTGCCTCGATCCGCGGCTGCAAGACGTCCGCCGCTGCCATGCTCTCGCCGTCGGCGAGGCACATGTCGGCGAAAAGCACCCCGAAATCCGGCTGGTTCACTGCCATTTGTGCCTGAACCGACGCGGCGGTGAGCCCGATCTTCCGTCCGGCTATGCGCCTGCCTTCGGCGGTCCACGTGTCTTCATTGGTGCGCTGGACGGCGTAGGCCGCGGCGATGCCGCCTGGGGCAAGGGCATCGCGGACGGGTTCAATGGGCCGGCCGGTGCTCTCGGCCACGCGCAGCCGCTGGGCCACGGCGGCAATATCCGTCTGGCTCACGGTTGCTGTGTCGGTGGTTGCAGTCATGAATTCTCCCTGATCGAGGCTTCAGTATGCCGCCGTGCCAGGAGCCCTGCCCCGGCAGTCCCGGAGAGCGGGATGCACTTTTGGATGAAGCTCTGGCGTCCGCCTGTAGTGATCTGTACAGTGAAGCTGGAAGTGGCACACATCACAGGTGCCGTAAACAGGTCATTGGAGGTTCAAGGATGAATGTCTCCTTTCAGGCGGCGCTGCGGCGTCCCGAACGCACTTTTGCACGGAGGCCCCGGTGAGTGCGCTGGCACAGGCGCCGGCTGCCCTGCCGGTGCAGGAAGCGGGCGGCACTCCGCCGTCGATGGTTGCCCGCATGACACTGATCATGGAGGCGTTCCAGCCGCGCAACGGGAAGCTGCTGCTGGATGAAATCGCAGCCCGCGCCCACCTTCCCCGCTCCACTACCCACCGCATTCTGGAGCAGCTGACCCAGATGGGGTGGCTTGAGCACACCCCGGAGGGTTACGGAATGGGGTGGAGATCGCTGAGGTACACCGGCCTGGACAATGGGCACAGCCAGCTCCGGGCTGAGGCCGCCCCGCTGCTGCACAGCCTCTCGGTGCGCACTGGAATGGTCGCCCACCTCGCTGTCATGGACGGTGCAGGCGTGCATTATCTGGACAAGATCGGAGGCCCGTCAGCGGTGGCGGTTCCTTCCCGGGTGGGAGGCAGCGCCCCTGCCCATGCCACGGCGCTTGGCAAAGCGATGCTGGCCTGGATGAATCCCGAACGGGTTGACGAATTGTTTAGGGAAGGGCTGGCGCCGGCTACGCCGCGGACCATTGCTGACCAAGCCGCCCTGTATGCCGATCTGAACAGGGTCCGCCAGCGGGGCGGCATCGCCTATGAGACGGAAGAGAGCTTCCCTGGTATTGCCTGCGTGGCAGCCGCGGTGAGGAACAGACGGGAGCCTGTAGCCAGTATCTCCCTCGTCGGCCGTGCCGGCGATCCGATGGAGCGGGTAGCTCCAATGGTCCTCCATGTTGCCAGGCAGGTTTCGGCAGCGCTGTACCCTAACGAACCGCTCCGCCAGCCGGTCCGGGTCTAGGATCCTCCAGGACTGGATTCGCGGGTCCGCGGTCAAGGGCGGCAGAACAGAACAGAACCAAGCGGAACAGAAACACAAATAGAGCGGGGATGCAGACGCCGGCTGCATCCCCGCTCTATTTGCTGTGTTGGCATGTATCCGTGCACAGCTTTGGTCCGGCCAGTGCGGCCGGACC